>NZ_JBSGWY010000017.1:140076-147433 GCF_053609145.1 Streptomyces sp. NPDC054961
GGTGGGGGTGGGGGGCGGGGGTGGTGGGGGGGGGGGGTAACGCGGGGGGGGGGGGGATGGGCGCGGGGGGGGCCGGCCCCCGCCGGGGCCCCCCCCCCGCTCCTCCCCGTTCCCCCGTTCGCTCGAGGCGTCAGCCGCGCAGCTTCGACCAGGTGTTGGGGCCGACCTTGCCGTCCTTGGCGAGGCCCTTGCGGCCCTGGAAGGTCTTGACCGCGTTCTCCGTGTCCTTCCCGAACTTCCCGTCCCAGCTGCTGGGGCCCACGGAGATGCCGAAGTAGACCTCCAGCAGGCACTGGATCTCGACGACCTTGGAGCCGGAGTCGCCGATGTCGGTGTAGGCCGACCCCCCGTAGTAGCCGCACTGGTTGGAGGGGACGGCCTGCTCGACGCGCGTCGGCGCCGCGGTGGCCGTTGCGGTGCCCGCGGTGATCAGGCCGGCCGTGAGGGCGGCGGCGGTGAGGATCCCGGCAGTCGTACGACGTGCACGGTGCACGGTCATTTCCCTTCGGTCGCGGATGCGGGGGCCCGCCCGAACCGGCGCTCCACCCGCTTGCGATGACGAGTCTGGCCGCGCGGCCGCCACCGGAGTTGACGCTGCGGATCCAGCCGTTAACGAGCGGCGCTCTGTTCCCCGTGCAGGGCCGTCCGCCGGTACGCGCTCGGCGTCGTCCCGTACGCCGTCCGGAAGGCGCGCGTGAAATCGGAGGCGTGGACGAAGCCCCAGCGCGCCGCGAGCAGGCCGACGGGCCTGTCGAAGAGGTACGGATCTCCGAGGTCGCGCCGGCAGCGCTCCAGGCGGCGCCGGCGGATCCACGAGGCCACACCGAGGTCCCGCTCTCGGAACAGGCGGTTCAGGTGGCTGAGGGATATGTGGTGGGCCGCGGCCACGGCGGCCGGGGAGAGCTGCGGGTCGCCGAGGTTGCGTTCGATGAAGACGTGGACGCCCGCCAGCAGGGCCTGCCTGCGGCTCTCCGGCCGGAGCAGGTCCTCTGCCTCCAGGTGCTGGGAGACCAGCGCGGCCGCCAGGTCGAGCGCGACCCCGGCCAGCCGGGCCGCGCCCTGCGGACCCAGCGTGGACCCGGTTTCGACGAGGCGGACGAGGAAGTCGCCGGTCATGGCCACGGTGCCCTCGCCCGGCAGGTGCCGCCCGAGCAGCCGGTCGGCCTGCGCCGCCGGGAACGGCAGCAGGGCACGCGGCACGTAGAGGCTGATCAGCCGCGATCCCGGTCCGTGGTCGGGCACGAGGCACTCGTAGGTGGCGGAACTGCTGCACAGGACCATGTCGCCGGGCCGTAAGAGGGCTTGGTGTCCGTCGTGCGTCATGCGCACCGGTCCGTCGGCGGCCAGCGTCAGCCGGTAGCTCTCGGGGTCCGAGCGCCGGATCAGCGAGGGGGTGCGCCGCACGGCCGCGCTCGGGAAGGCCACGTCGGTGACATGGGCGATGCCGAAGTCCACCAGCAGCATGCGGGCCCGGAAGTCGTCGGTGCGGTCGCTGATGATCTCGCCCGGCAGCTGTGTGTGCGCGATCAGGTTCCGCCACCATGCGTAGCGCTCCGCGGGCGGTATGTCCTCGGCGTGGAAATCGTTGATCAGCATCGCTCTCTCCCTGAACCTGGACCGGACGGGCGGACGGGCCGGAGCGGTCGGACGCGGCCAACTCGAGGATGGCCGGACCACGGTAGATGTTCCGGAGTCGTCGCAGGTCGCTATCCGGACGGGGTGGTCACGGCCCCCCGGTCCGCGGGCGGGCCCCCGTTCGGGCGAGGCCCGGTGGCGGTGGTGCCCGGCGGGGCCGAGGCTGGGCGCGTGGCCGCAGACACCGATACCGCGAAGAGCTTCGACTACTCCGACCTGACCGCCGTGTACGTCAACTGCACGCTGAAGCGATCGCCGGAGCCCAGCAACACCGAGGGCCTGATCGACAAGAGCCGCACGGTGATGGAGGCGGCGGGCGTCCGGACCTCTCTCATCCGCGCCGTCGACCACGACATCGCCACGGGCGTCTGGCCCGACATGACCGACCACGGCTGGGAGAACGACCAGTGGCCGGTGCTCTACAGCCAGATCATGGACGCCGACATCCTCGTGCTGTGCGGCCCGATCTGGCTCGGGGACAACAGCTCGGTGATGAAGCAAGTCATCGAGCGGCTCTACGCCTGCTCCTCGATCCTGAACGACCAGGGCCAGTACGCCTACTACGGGCGCGTCGGCGGGGCGCTGATCACCGGCAACGAGGACGGCGTCAAACACTGCGCCATGAACATCCTCTACAGCCTCCAGCACCTCGGCTACGCGATCCCGCCGCAGGCCGACGCCGGCTGGATCGGCGAGGCCGGGCCGGGCCCCTCGTACCTCGACCCCGGATCCGGGGGTCCCGAGAACGACTTCACCAACCGCAACACGGCCTTCATGAGCTGGAACCTCATGCACCTCGCCGCCCTGCTGAAGCGGAACGGCGGGATGCCGTCGCACGGCAACCAGCGCTCCCTGTGGGACGCCGGCTGCCGCTTCGACTTCCCGAACCCCGAGCACCGCTGAGACCCGGTCCCCCGGCCGCGCGCCCGGGGACCGGACCGGGACGACGCCGGCCCCCAGGACCGTGACCAGGCCCCGGGGGCCGGCGTCACGCGGGGCCCGGACCGGGCGACGCCGTCCGTACGGCGCGCCGGGCCCCTCCGCCGTGCTCAGCACACGTCGGGGTGCGCGACGTCCAGTACGAACCGCTCAGGGCGGTGCAGCGTGAACGAGGTGACGTCGGGCCGGGTGTCGAAGGCGGCGCCGAGGGTGACGTGGCCCTCGAAGTCACCGGTCAGGGCGAGGCCCTTCAACGCGGGCAGGCCGATCCTGACGAGCCCGGGCCCGCGGTAGACGTTCCGCCCCGCGCCGTCGTGCCCGGCCGCGGGGCTCAGGCGGATCTCCAGGAAGTACCGCCCGGCCAGCGGGACGGGCTTGCCGGACCCGTCGTGGACGAGGGCGGAGACCGGGGTGACGGTGACGGCCGGGACGTGTCCCCGCAGGTCGACGACCACCCGGTCGTACGTGCAGTGCCCGCCCCAGCGCGCGTCGACGACGAGCGCGGTGGAGGGCGCGGTGGCGGTGCTGGACGCGGATGCGGCGGTGGCGGCTGCCGCGGGGGCCGGTGTGACGCAGCCGAGCGCGGCGGCGAGCAGAGCGCCGGTGCCCAGTGCGGTGGCCCGGCGGCGACGTGGACGGATCATGACGTCCCCCCGATTCTCGAGAGACGGGGACTGGTGTCACCAGTGAGGACGCTCCCCGCGCGGCGGCGGTTGCGGCGGTGGCACCGAAGCACCGGGTGCGGCGGACCGGGCGGACCCGGCGGGGCCGGCCCGCTCAGCGGGGCAGGAGGGCGCTCAGCTCCGCGTCGAGGTCGTAGTGCCGCTGCTCCTGGCCGCGCGGCACCATCAAGGTCATCCGGCGGCACAGCTCCCGGACGTCCTTCGCGCGGGCGGACACGACACAGCTCTGGTGACCGTTGCTGAAGGCCAGGAACACCCGGGGCTCGGTGCCCTTCCAGCGGGGCCACACCTGTATGTCGCCCTCGCCGGTGGCGCAGACGTGCCCGTCGAGCAGCAGCTCCCGCGAGAACACCCAGCGGGCGACGTGGACCCCGTCGCCCTCGAAGTCGAGGGAGATCTCGTAGGGCCGGTCGGCGCGGTAGACGAACACGCCGCGCAATGGGATGGGTGAGGGCGCGGCCTCCAGCCGGAGCGGGAGAACCCAGTGTTCTGTACCGGTCATGCGCGGGGCCGCCTCTCTCACGGGGTGGGGTTCTCACCCCCACTCGGGCAAGCTAACCCACCCCGGGGGCCCTCACCGCCGGGCGAAGGTCCCGTCCGGCAGGGTCCCTCGGCCCCTTTTCGCCCGACTGCGCGCACGGCGACGGCCGCCCCTCCCGGGTGGGAGGAGCGGCCGCCGCCGTGCTGTCGGGGTCGGGGGTCGGGTCGGGGTCGGATCAGGCGGCCGCGTCGTAGCTCGGTACGGGCAGGGTCGCGGTGGCCAGAGCGGCGACGGACCAGCGCTGGGCGTCGCTCTGGTTGCAGTCCCAGAGCTGGAGCTGGACCCCGTTGGTCGTGTCACCGCGGTTCAGGTCGAGGCAGCGGCCGGAGACCGGGTTGTGGAGGCTGCCGTCGGCGCGGGGCAGGAACTGCTGCGCCGGGTGGTTGTGGCAGTCCACGGCCTGGACCAGGGTGCCGTTGCCGGTACCGGCGTCCTTGGCGTCCAGGCACTTGCCCTGGATGCGGACCGTGCCGTCGGCCCGGACGTCGAACTGCTGGGCGAGGCCCCCGTTGATCTCGTTGCAGTCCCAGATCTGCACCTTGTTGCCGTCGGACGCGAGGTCCGCGCACTTGGTGCCCTTCGAGACCAGCGAGATCTTCGTGGGGGCGCCGGTGGCGGTGGGAGCCGCGGCGTAGGGGTAGACGGCGAAGTTGCTGATGCCGCCGACGAAGGTGCCGAAGTAGTCCGGCTGTCCGTTGACCTTGTACCGGCCGAGGACCAGCGGGCCGGTGGGAGCCGGGCTGCTGGTGGCCGCGTGGTTGCCGCTGGCGGCGAGGACGCCGTTGACGTACAGGCTCATCAGGCCGGTCTCGGCGTTGTAGACGGCGGTCAGACGGGTCCAGGTGTTCGCGACGAACCGCCCCGCGTCATTGACCTGGCCGGACCAGTCGTACGCCCAGCCGTCCGAGTCGGAGGAGGCCATGGCGAACCGCCACGAGTAGGTGGCGGCGTCCGCGTAGAGGGTGAAGGCGCTGTTGCGGGTGTTGTCCTGGCTGGCGATGAGCCCGCCGCTCGGACCGGCCTTGGCCCAGGTGCTGATGGTGAAGCTCTTGCGGGTGTCGATGGAGGTGCCGGCCGCGGTGATCGTCGCCTGGGCGCCGTTGAACGCCGCGTAGGAGGTGCTGCGGCCCTCGATGGCCTCGGCGGCGGGGTAGGTGATGCCGGTGGTGGTGGCGGGGTTCTTGTTGCCGCCGGCGCTGGGGGTGGTCGTGGCGGTCCCGGCGTTCAGCTTCCACTGGTAGGTGGGGGTGTTGAGGCTGCCCTGGAGGGTGAAGGCCGGGGCGATGCCGGTGACCGTCGGGTAGAGGACCGAGGTGCCGTTGGGTGCGGTGCCGAGGCCGTTGAAGGAGACGAGCTGCTGGTCCTTGTCGACGGCCCAGAGGTCGGGGATCTTGTCGCCGTCGAGGTCGCCGTCGGAGCCGACGCGCGGGTAGCGGGCCGGGTCGATCTTGCCGGTGATGAGGCCGGCGGCCGGGTCGGTGAAGCCGGTGAGGTCCGGGGCGTCAGCGGTGCCCTTGATGCTGAAGGCGTGGAGGGTGCCGCCGTCGGTCTTGTTGCGGGCCCACAGGGTGGGGAAGTTGGTGCCCTGGGCGCGGCCCGGGGTGAGGAGCTCGTAGGAGTCCCACTTGGTGTCGTTGGCGGAGATCAGGATCGCCGGGGAGTCGAGCTGGTTGGTGGCGCCGGCGATGGCCAGCCACAGGCGCCCGTTCTCGATGAACAGGAGCGAGGTCTGGGGCAGGTTCACGTCGCCGCCGGGCTTGCTGTCTCCGCTGACGGAGCCGTAGGCGGCGATCTGGGTGACCTTGGACCAGTCGGTGCCGAAGCCGTAGTCGGCGCAGACGATGGGGGTGAAGTCGGTCTTGGCGCAGGAGGCGGGCTTGTCGACCTTGATGGGTGCCTGGCCGTCGACGAGTCCGGTGCTGTTGTTGGTGAAGTTGTAGAGGTTGGGCTTGCCGGGCTCGTGGGCGAGCAGGTCGTCGACGTTCTTGTTGCCGAGGCTGCCGCGGTGGGTGAGCTGGATGCCGTTCCAGCCGTTGCCGCTCACGCTGGAGCGGGCGAGGGCGACGGCGGAGGCGGCGGGGTCGGCGCCGCCGTTGATCTGGCGGATGTTGCCGGCGGAGTCGGCGAGGACGACGTCGGCCTTCTGGTCACCGTTGATGTCGCCGAAGACTGGCGCGGGGCCGTTCGGGTTCGACGGCACGTAGAAGCTGTAGGCGACGGGCTGGGACATGTTGCCCGCGTTGTCCTGCGTCTGCAGGTAGAGGTAGTTCGTGCCCCAGGCCCGCGGGGTGAACTTCACCGTGGCCCGGCCGCCCGGAAGGCTCTTGATGATCTGCGAGTCGGAGTCCGTGCACTTCCAGTCGGAAGCCGCCTTGACCGGGTCCGTGGTCCAGCGGGCGCAGGCCAGGCCCGAGCTGCGGGTGCTGCCGTTGGTCGGGGCGTTGTCCGCACCCGAGAGCGTGAAGGTGCCCTCCTCGCCGACGCGCTTGGGGTGACCGCCGGTGGTGCCCGACGCCGGGAAGTCGGTCGAGGTGACGCCCGCGGAGGGCGACGTACGGTCGACGAAGAAGTAGCACCGCTCGCTGTCGGCGCTCTGCAGGGTGTCGTCCTGCGTGTTCGCGAACCAGTAGTACTTGTGCCCGTCCTTCAGGACCCCGAAGTCGGCGGTGATATCACCGGAAGAGCCGTTCCAGCCGGTGTTGACGTACTGGGCGCTGCCGTTGTTGTCCTCGTCCACGAGGGCGAAGTTCGACTGGAGCTGGCGTCCGGTGGGGGAGTAGGTGGCGACGGTCACCGAGGTGCTGGAGGTGAGGCTGACCCAGCCCGGGTTGTCCCAGGGGTTGACGGCGCCGGCCGTGCGGCAGGCGGCGTAGGTGTCGGTGGCGGCGAAGCCGGGGGTGGGGCTGGTGCGGGGGGTCCCGATGACGGGTCGTATGTCGTAGGTGACCGAGACGTGCGGGGTGTTGCTGAACCGCTGGCGGTAGTACATGTTGCCTTCGTCGTCCGGCGCGAAGCCGAACGTGAAGTGGGGCCACTTGTCCCGGGCGGCGGCCTTCATCTGGCTGGTGACGTCGTACTGGATCTCACCCGTTCCCGACATCCAGACGCCACCGATCTTGGGGCAGCCGCCCATCCGCGAGTTCTTGTCGCAGGGCTGGTTGTTCCAGGTGGTCGGGTTGTTGATGGGGCCGGTCTGGTACAGGCCCATCGGGGTCGACGTGCTGGGGCTCGAGGAGGAGGAGACGGTGGCACGGAGCCTGGCGTCGATGACCTCGGTGTCGTAGATCGTCGAGTTGATCCCGACCTGGAAGTACGCGCGCTCGCGGCCCTTGCGGGTGCAGGTGGAGTAGCCGCAGTAGCCGGCGGCCGGGACGTTCTGGCCGTCGGAGGTCGAGTTGTACTCGTTGGTGTCCGGGTACGCCTCCTGGACCTGCGACCACGCGCGCGTCGTGTTGTCGGCGGAGGGGTTGACGCCCGGGTCGATGTACCAGGGGCCGGTGCCCTGGCCGAGGAGGGAGGTGTCGGGGGTCAGCTCGATGCCGGTGGTGTCGGCCTTCAC
>NZ_JBSGWY010000018.1:0-7369 GCF_053609145.1 Streptomyces sp. NPDC054961
CCCGCGGGGGGCGCCCCGCCCCCCCCCCCCCGCCCGGGGCGGGCGCGCCCCCGACCCCCCCCCCCCCCCCCCCCAAACGCGCCCCACCCGGGACCACAACTTTTCGAGTGGCGGAATTCAGGGGCTCAGCTCGTCAGATCGCGTCGGCGCAGCGCGGTCAGGCCCGCCGTCAGGAAGAGCGCCGCCAGCACGGTCAGCGCCAGCAGCGGAGTCCAGTCCACGGCTTCGCCGCCGGGCAGCTTGGGCAGGTGGGCGAAGGGCGAGAGGTCCAGGACCGCCTCGGGAAGGTTCAGCGCCGGGCCGATCCAGCCGAGCGCCAGCGAGGCCCCGGCCACCGCCCAGGCGGCCGGCGCGTACCGGGGAGCCGCGCCGTACAGGAGCACCGCGACGGCCCCGACCAGCCAGACGGCGGGGAGTTGCGCGAGGCAGGCCCCGACCGCCGGCCCGATGTCCTCGCCGTGGCCCGCGCCCAGCCCGAGCCCCGCCAGCAGCAGGATCAGGGCCGAACCGCCGAAGGCGACGGCCAGGTGACCGAAAGCCCAGCGCAAGCGGCTGACGCGGTGCGCGAGGAGCGGTTCCGCGCGCTGCCCCGACTCCTCGGCATGGAGCCTCAGCACCGCCGAGACGATGAAGAGCGCGGCCACCAGCCCGAGCATCCCGGCCATCGTCGCCAGGAAGGCGTCCGTGAGGACCGCCCGGCCGGCCTCGGCGGCGACGCCGCCCACACCGCCCCCGGCATCCGTGCCCCCGACGCCCCCGCTCCCGGCGCCCCCGGCATCCGCGCCACCCATCCGCTCGATGAGCTCCCGGGTCTTCACGTTGTCGCCGACCAGCTCGGCGGCCCCGTCGGCCATCGAGCCGAACACCGCCCCGGCCACCAGGAAGCCGAAGCTCCAGCCGAGCAGTCCGCCGCGGTGCAGCCGCCACGCCAGTGCCCCGGTGGTGGCGAGCCGCCCCCGCGCGGGGCCCGGCCGGGCCGCCAGGAAGCTCATGCCGAGGTCACGGCGGCCGGCGAGCACGTACGCACCGGCCGTCTGGACCGCGATGGCCGCCGCGAACAGGGCGAGCACCCACCAGCGTTCGGCCGCGAAGGCCCGTACGTGCTCCAGCCAGCCCAGCGGCGAGATCCACGTCAGGGCCGACGAACCGCCCACCGAGCCCGCGTCACCGGCGGCGCGCAGTACGAAGGCCGCGCCGAGCAGCGCGCCCGTGAGGCCCTTCGCCAGTCGCGCGCCCTCGGTGAGCTGCGCCGCGACGGCGGCCGCCGAGGCGAACAGCATCCCGGTGGCCCCGATGCCGAGCCCGAGTGCGAGCGCGCCGCCCGCACTCTGGCCCGCGAGCCCGGCCGTGACGAGCACGGCGACGAAGGCGTTGGCCGCGCAGGCCGCCAGCAGGGCGGCCGTGAGCGGGGCGCGGCGCCCCACCATGGCGGACGACAAAAGTTCCTGACGCCCCGCCTCCTCTTCCTCCCGGGTGTGCCGGACCACGATGACCAGGCTCATGATCCCGGCGAGCAGCCCGGCGAAGATCCCGCCCTTCCAGGCGGTCAGGGCGCCGATCGAATCGCCGAAGACGGGTCCGTAGAGGGCCCGGAGCGAGCCGTTGGAGTTCATCGTGGAGAGCAGCTCGCCCCGTTCGGCCGCCGTCGCGTACATCGACGCGAGCGAGGACGGCAGGGCGAGCACCATGGCGGCCACGGCCAGGATCCAGACCGGCATCATGACGCGGTCGCGGCGCAGCGCGAGGCGCAGCAGGACCGCCGTCCCCGCCAGCTGCCCGTACCCGGCCGCCGGGCGCCGACGGCCCGTCACCGGCAGGCCCCGGTAGGGGCTCTCGTTCGCCGCGAGCTGGTGGTTCGTCATCGGAGCGCTCCCGCCCGCTCGTCTTCCCGCGGCGCGTAGTGGCGCAGGAAGAGCTCTTCGAGGGTCGGCGGGGTCGACGTCAGCGACCGCACGCCCGATGCGGCCAGCGACCGCAGTACGGCATCCAGTGTGTCCGTGTCGGCCTGGAGGCGGACCTTCGTCCCCCGCACCTCCACGTCGTGGACGCCCGGGAGGTCCGCGAGGCCGCCCGGCGGGCCGGCGAGCTCGGCGCTGATCGACGTCCGCGTGAGGTGGCGGAGCTCGGCGAGGCTGCCGGTCTCCACCGTGCGGCCCTTGCGGACGATGCTGACGCGGTCGCAGAGCGTCTCGACCTCGCTGAGGATGTGCGAGCTGAGCAGGATGGTGCGGCCGGCGGCGCGGGCCTCGGCGACGCAGCCCTGGAAGACCTCCTCCATCAGCGGGTCGAGGCCGGAGGTGGGCTCGTCGAGGATGAGCAGCTCGACGTCGGAGGCGAACGCGGCGACGAGGGCGACCTTCTGCCGGTTGCCCTTGGAGTACGTACGCCCCTTCTTGGTCGGGTCGAGTTCGAACCGCTCGATGAGCGCGTCGCGGCGCGCCCGGTCGATCCCGGAACGGCCGCCGCGCAGGCGCCCGTAGAGGTCGATGACCTCGCCGCCGGAGAGGTTGCGCCAGAGGGTGACGTCCCCGGGTACGTAGGCGACCCGGCGGTGCAGCTCCACGGCGTCGGCCCAGGGGTCGCCGCCGAGCAGTTCGGCGGCGCCGGAGTCGGCGCGCAGCAGGCCGAGCAGGACCCGGATGGCGGTGGACTTGCCGGCGCCGTTGGGGCCGAGGAAGCCGTGGACCTCGCCGGTGGCGACCGAGAGGTCGAGTCCGTCCAGTGCGTGGGTGCGGCCGAACGCCTTGTGAAGTCCGGCGACGCTGATTGCCTTCGTCATGCTTCGAACGTACGTTGATTTCACAAATTTGTGAAGCTTGGAAATCAAGTAAAGTTGGGAGGGTGGCGGACGACGTGAGCAAGACGAGCGGTGCGAGCGGTACGAGCAGCACGGGCGGCGAGGGCGGCGCGGGCGGGAAGGCCGGCGACCCGGGACGGATCGGCGGCCCACCGCGGCGGGACGACGAGGCCGTCTCCCGTTTCGTGGAGCGGTTCGCCGCGCAGCTGACCGAGGCGGGGATGCAGCGGATGGCCGCGCGGGTGTTCGCGCAGCTGCTCGCGAGCGACGGCGGCGCGATGACCTCGGCGGAGCTGGGCGAGGCCCTGCGGATCAGCCCGGCGGCGGTCTCGGGGGCCGTGGCGTACCTGACCCAGGTCAACATGGTCAGCCGGGAACGCGAACCGGGCTCCCGGCGCGACCGCTACGTCCTGCACAACGAGCTCTGGTACGAGACCTTCACCCGCCGGGACCAGATCCTCGTCCTCTGGGAGAAGACCCTCCGCGACGGAGCCGCCAGCCTCGGCACCGACTCTCCGGCCGGCGCCCGGATCTCCGAGACCGCGGCGTTCTTCGAGTTCATGCAGGAGGAGCTGCTGGGCCTGATGGACCGCTGGCGCGCCCATCGCGCGACGCTGGACCTCCCGGCGCCCTGACACCTGACCTCTCCGGGCCACCGACCCCTCCGGAGGCCTGCCCGGGGGCCGTGCAGGCGGGTCCGGTGGCCTGCCCGGGGCCCCCGCAGGCGGGTCCGGGTCCGGTGGCCTGCCCGGGGCCCCCGCGGGCGGTTCCCCACGGACGGGGCCACGACGGGCCACGACGGGCCATGCCGGGCCACGCCGGACCACCTCGGGTGCCCTCGGGCGGCTCCCGGCTCCCGTCCCCGCTCCCCGGCGCGCCTCCGGCCCCGGGCCATTTCCCGCCCCGGGCCGCCGCCCGCCCCGGCACCCTCGGGTGGCTCCCGGCCCCCGTCCCCGCACACCGGCGCGCCTCCCGCCCCGGGCCGCCTCCTACCCCGGCGCCCTCGGGCACCCAGGGGTGGCGCCCGGCTCCCGTCCCCGCACCCCGGCGCGCCGCCAGCCCCGGGGCCTTCCCACCCCGGGCCGCCTCCCACCCCGGCTGGCTCCCGCCCGGCGCGCTTCCCCGCCCCGGGCCGCGAGTTCTCACCGAGGCGGTCGCCTCCGCCCGAGGGCACCCCGGCGCCACAGCGTGCGCGCCCGGCTCAGCTCCCGGGCGTGCGGCTCCCATACGACGGCTCCGCGCCCCGGAGCCCCCACCAGCCACACCACCCGCGTCGGAGCCGAACCGGGGCCGATGTCAGCGTCCGGCCCCGCCGGGGCGGACGGGAGGGCCGACTGCGGCAAGGCCGGGTCGGTGCGGGACCACGCGCGCGGCGGCAGCACGCGCCGCCCCAGCGGCCCGAGCGTCAGCACGAACCGCCCGTCGCAGCCACCTCCGCCCCGGCCCGCGGCCGACCCCTCGCCTCCGTCGTCCCCGAGCCCGTCCCCGGCCCCGTCCCCGTCCCCAGCCGTACCGGCACCGGCACCCGCACCCGCACCCAGAACGAGCAGCGGTGCCGACGCGCGCCCGTCGAGCACCTCGGCCTCGTACGGGGTCCACCGTGCCCCTGGAGCGCCCAGGACGCGGCGGACACGCCGGACGGAGTGGAGCTCGCGGAAGGCGACCAGCACCGGCAGGCACAGCAACCCCAACAGCACCACCCTCAGCGGCGCCGGGCGGGTGACGAGTGCCCCGATGAGCGCGGGCCAGCACAGCACCGGCAGCACGCCGATCAGCACGGCGTCCTGCCGCCAGTCGCTGAGCGCGTCCCGCACGCCCGCCTCGTCCGGCGGCCCGCCGGGGTAGCCGGACCCACCAGACCCGCCGGGGCAGCCAGGCCAGCCGGACCCGCCGGTTACGCCCGGGCCGGATCCGCCTGACCCGCCGGACGCGCTCACCGCGCGACCCCCCGGCCGGTCCCGCGCTCCGCCCCGGAGGCCGCTCCGGAGGCCGGCACCGTCGGCCGCCCGCTCAGCGCTGCGGCGGAAGGGTCAGGGCCCATGCCGCCGGGCGCAGGGTCCACGTACGGCGGCGGACCGGACCGGTGAGGGCGGCGTCGGCACGGTAGCGGAAGTCCGAGCCGGACACGGTCACGGTCGTGGCCCGCACCCGCACCAACCGGTCGTCCCCGCCCGGGCTCCCCACCGGACCCAGGCCCACGCCCTCGCCCACGCCCTCGGCCACCCCCGGACCCGGGCCCGCACCCGCACCCGCACCCGCACCCGCACCCGCGGACCCGACCAGCCGGACCTGTACGTCCGCCAGCCCGTCGCCCTCCCGCGCCGTCACGGTGACGTCCTCCACCAGCCGGTCCACATCCGCGATGACCACCCCGTCGGCCTCGACCCGCAGCCGGTGGCCGTCTCCCGCGAACCCCCCGGAGGACCGGGAGGCCGGGGAAGCCGCCCCCGGGGGGCGGACCAGTGTGCGGACCAGCGAGCGGTACGCGCTCCACACCGACGGCCCGGCCGGCCGCGGCACGGGCCGTACCGACGGGATGCCGATCCCGCTCAGCACCACCCCGTCGCTGTCGTCGACCAGCAGGTCCCGCAGGCCGACGGTCCCGTCCAGGACCGCCCGCGCGGCCGAGACGGCCGAGAGCGGCACGCCCAGCTGTCTCGCGAGTCCGAGCGACCCCGCCGGCCCCACGGGAATCAGCGCGAGGGCCCCTTCGCCCAGCGCCCGCTCCCGGTGCAGCAGGCCGACCGCCCGGACGAGCGCCCGGTCGTCACCCACGATCACCGGCCTGCGATGACCCCGGCGGGCAAGTGCCCGCGCAAACTCCTCCCGCGAATCCGGGAGGCAGATCTTCGCCGTCGCTCCCGCTGACAGAACATCTTTCGCGATTCGCACCGACTCGCCGTCAAGACGGCGGGCGACCGGGTCGACGAGCACGAGCAGGCCGCCTACCGGCGCGCCCGCATGGCTCATGGTGGGCTCTGGAGCCGACACCTCGGTCCTTCCTCGGGTAGCATCTTTGTGCAAGAGGCCCTTGCGCTATTGCGCCAGGGCCTTCGTCTATTCCGGGGTACCGGTCCGACGGCTCAGCCTGCGGTGTACATCGTCGTACGCCCCCTGACCTTGGACATGCCCCATCCGGAAGAGGTGTACGCCTGTGCCCGCTCTTGTGCTGCTCGGAGCTCAGTGGGGTGACGAGGGCAAGGGAAAGGCCACCGACCTGCTCGGTGGATCCGTTGACTATGTAGTGCGCTACCAGGGTGGCAACAACGCCGGCCACACGGTGGTCGTAGGCGACCAGAAGTACGCACTGCACCTTCTCCCTTCCGGCATCCTGTCCCCCGGATGTACCCCGGTCATCGGCAACGGTGTCGTCGTCGACCCGGCCGTCCTGCTCTCCGAGCTGCGCGGCCTCAACGAGCGCGGCATCGACACCTCCAAGCTGCTCCTCAGCGGCAACGCGCACCTGATCACGCCGTACAACGTCACCGTCGACAAGGTCGGCGAGCGCTTCCTCGGCAAGCGCAAGATCGGTACGACCGGCCGCGGCATCGGACCGACCTACGCGGACAAGATCAACCGCATCGGCATCCGGGTCCAGGACCTGTACGACGAGTCGATCCTCACCCAGAAGGTCGAAGCGGCGCTCGAGGGCAAGAACCAGCTCCTCGCGAAGCTGTACAACCGCCGCGCGATCGACCCGGCGCAGATCGTCGAAGAGATGCTCCAGTACGCGGAGCAGATCAAGCCGTTCGTCGCCGACACCACCCTCATCATCAACAAGGCGCTCGACCAGGACAAGGTCGTGCTCTTCGAGGGCGGCCAGGGCACCCTGCTCGACGTCGACCACGGCACGTACCCCTTCGTCACCTCCTCCAACCCGACCGCGGGCGGCGCCTGCACCGGTGCGGGCGTCGGTCCGACGAAGATCAGCCGCGTCATCGGCATCCTCAAGGCGTACACGACCCGTGTCGGCGCCGGCCCGTTCCCGACCGAGCTGTTCGACGCGGACGGCGAAGCGCTGCGCCGCATCGGCGGCGAGCGCGGCGTGACCACCGGCCGCGACCGCCGCTGCGGCTGGTTCGACGCCCCGATCGCGCGCTACGCGACCCGCGTCAACGGTCTGACGGACTTCTTCCTCACCAAGCTGGACGTGCTGACCGGCTGGGAGGAGATCCCGGTCTGCGTCGCCTACGAGATCGACGGCAAGCGCGTCGAGGAGCTCCCTTACTCGCAGTCGGACTTCCACCACGCGAAGCCGATCTACGAAAACCTCCCCGGCTGGTCCGAGGACATCACCAAGGCCAAGACCTTCGCGGACCTCCCGAAGAACGCCCAGGCGTACGTCAAGGCCCTCGAGGAGATGTCGGGCGCCCCGATCTCCGCGATCGGCGTCGGCCCCGGCCGCACCGAGACGATCGAGATCAACTCGTTCCTGTAAGACCGGGCCTCCCGGCAGGACGCGAACCTGAGGGGCGGGGGGGGGGGGGGGGGGGGGCCCCGCCCCCGCCCCCCCCCGCCCCCCCCCCACCTCACAATCACACCCAGATCCAACAGAGGCGCCGAGCCCACACT
>NZ_JBSGWY010000018.1:7379-13419 GCF_053609145.1 Streptomyces sp. NPDC054961
CCCCGCCCCGCGAGCCCACTCAGCTACTCTAGTGTTTTACCCGCGCCGCCGCGCGCCCCGCCCCCGCGGGGGGGGGGCGGGGGGCCCGCCCCCCCCCCCCCCCCCTTCCGCCTGCCCGCCCACTCAAAGAAACTTTCCCGTACCCGTCACATCCGTGGTCCCCCATCCGTCAGTGCTGCAAGACGCCGACGCGAAGGAGAACCACCATGACGAACACCAGGATCTCGCGGATGCCCGACCCGACCGCGATCGTCCCCGAGCTCAACGACATCAGCGCCGCGCTCTTCCGGGCCACCGGCAACCGCTCCGTACCGCGCACCACCATCGGGCTCGTCCACCTGCGGGCCGGGCAGATCGTCGGGAACACCTACCTGACCGTGCTGAACACGGCGACCCTGCGCAAGGCGGGCGAGTCCGAGGAGCGGATCACCGCCGTCTCGTCCTGGATGGACGCCCCCTTCTTCACCGACGCCGAGCGGGCCGCGCTCGCCCTGCTCGAAGCGACCCTGCGGCCCGCCCCGCACGGCCAGGAGCGCGTGTCCGACGCGCTGTACGCCGAGGCCGCCCGGCACTACGACGAGAAGGCCCTGACCACCCTCACCATCGCGATCGGCCAGATCAGCTTCTTCATCGCCCTGGCCGTCATCGGCAAGCCGCAGCCGGTCACCTCGCTGGCCGACCAGCAGTGGGACTGACGAGCCTCCCGGCGCCGGTCCGGGCCGCGCCCGGACCGGCCGACGGCTCCCCCGGCGCCCGTCGGCCGGCGCCCGTCGGCCGTCGGCCGTCCGCCGTTCCGCCGGCCGCTACCAGGCCAGTTGCGCGATCTCCTCCGCCACCACCGCGCACGCGTCCGCCGCCGGGTCGATGAGCGGGAAGTGACCGGCCCCGTCGAGCAGCGTGAGGCCCACCGTCTCCCCCGCCTGCGCGGCCGCCGCCACGTAGGCCTCGGACACCGCCTCCGGGACCACGATGTCGGTGCGGCCCTGGACCACCACCGTCGCGATGCCCGTCGGGAGCAGCGCCGCCGGATCCGCGTACGGACGCCGTTCCCCGAAGGCCGCCGCGCCCCCGAGCAGTTGCGCCGAAGCGCCCCCGCACACGCCCAGCTCCTCCGCGACCGTGAAGTCCGCGATGGGTGCCAGCGCGACCACGCCGCGCAGCGGCGGCGGGGATGCCAGTCGCCAGCCGGCCGGGGCGTCGTACGGCAGCACGTGCCGGGCGGCCGCCCACAGCGCGAGGTGGCCGCCGGCCGAGTGGCCGGTCAGGACAGTCCGGCGGGGGTCGGCCTGCGGGAGCGCGGAGGCGGCCAGGCGGGGCAGGGCGTCGAGCGCGGCGGCCACGTCGTCGAAGGTGTCCGGCCAGCGGCCGGCGACGGGCCCCTCGGCGTCCTGGTGGGGCAGCGAACTGCCCCGCCGGTACTCGACGCTGGCGACGGCGAAGCCCCGGCGGGCGAGGAAGTCCACGAAGGGGGTGATGTGCTGGCGGTCGTAGGGGGCGCGCCAGGCTCCCCCGTGCAGGACGACGACCAGCGGAGCGCCGTGCGCGGGGCCGGCGGCGGTCTCGTCGCGCGGGGCGTAGAAGTCGACGACCTGGTCGGGGTGCTCACCGTAGGCGCCCGTCGCGTCGGGAGCCACGGGCGGGTGGGAGAAGGCCGAGGCCGCCTCGGCGGCGTCCCGTTCGACTGCGGGGTCCGTCATCGGCTCAACCTCCGGTAACGCGTGGGACAGGGGGGACAGATGTTCCGGTGTTCCGGCAGAGCGGGACCGTATCAGGCCGGAACACGCCCCTCCGTGGCGGCCCGAGGCGATACGCACGCGGGCGGGGCCGTAGCCCCGCCCGCGCGGTGATGTGACGTTTCGCTACCGGTTCACCCGAAAATGTGACCCAACGTCCGGGCCGCCCGCTCCGCGTCGGCGAAACCGACGTACAGCGGGGTGAACCCGAACCGCAGGATGTCGGGGGCGCGGAAGTCCCCGATCACGCCGCGGGAGATGAGCTCGCGCATGACCCCCGCCGCGTCCCGCGTGCGCAGCGAGACCTGGCTGGCACGGTGGCCGTGGTCGGCCGGCGTGACCACCTCGACCGCCCCCGCCGGGACGTACGCCGCCACGCACTCGAGGAAGAAGTCCGTCAGCGCGAGCGACTTCGCCCGTACGGCTTCGACCGGGACTCCGTCCCAGGCGTCGAGGGCCGCGTCCAGGGCGAGCAGGGACAGGATGTCCGGAGTGCCGACCCGGCCCCTGGCCACGCCCTCGGCCGGCTCGTAGGACGGGGTCATCGCGAACGGATCCGCGTGGCCGTTCCAGCCCGGCAGGGGGGAGTCGAAGGCGGACTGGTGGCGGGCGGCGATGTACAGGTACGCGGGGGCGCCGGGGCCGCCGTTGAGGTACTTGTACGTGCAGCCCACCGCGAGGTCCACGCCGTGCGCGTCGAGGTCGACGGGCAGGGCCCCGGCCGTGTGGCACAGGTCCCAGACGATCACCGCGCCCGCCGCGCGGGCGGCCGCGGTGAGGGCGGGGAGGTCGTGCAGACGGCCGGTGCGGTAGTCGGCGTGGTTGAGGAGGACCACGGCGGTGTCGGGCCCCATCTCCGCCGCCGCGGCGGCCGGGTCCACCGGGGTGACCGTCAGGCCGGTCATCCGGGCCGCCGACGCGGCGATGTACCCGTCGGTCGGGAAGGTGGCGGCGTCCACCAGCAGGCGGGTCCGGCCGGGCCCCGCCAGGCGGGCGGCGCCGACCAGGGCCTTGAAGAGGTTGACGCTGGTCGAATCGCCGACGACGACCTGACCGGGAGCGGCGCCGACGAGCGGGGCCAGCCGGTCGCCGATCCGCTCGGGAGCCGTCCACCAGGGGGTCTCGCCCTCGCTCCAGGAGCGGATGAGCTGGTTGCCCCACTGCTCCGTGACGACCTCCGCGACGCGTGCGGCGACCGTGGCCGGGAGCGCGCCGAGGCTGTTGCCGTCCAGGTAGACGACGCCCTCGGGCAGCGTGAAGCGTTCGCGGAGCTTGGCCAGCTCGTCGGCGGCGTCCAGCTCCGCGGCGCGCCGCGCCCAGATGTCGGACGTGCGGCTGTCGGATGCGAGGTCGTCGGACGTGGGGTCGTCGGACGTGGGGTCGTCGGACGGCCGGCTGTCGGTCGTGCGGCTGTCAGACATGGCTGCGCGCCGTCCACAGTTCCGGGAAGACGTTCTTCGTCGCGCGCTTCTCGAGCCAGGCCACGCCGGCCGAGCCGCCGGTGCCCGTCTTCGCGCCCATCGCCCGGCGGGTGGCCACCAGGTGGTCGTTGCGCCAGCGCCAGACCAGTTCCGCGACGTCCGTCAGGACCTCGCCGAGGCGGTGCAGGTCCGTGTGGGCGTCCGGGTCCGCGTACAGGGAGGTCCAGACGGCCTCGACGTCCGGCGAGGGCTCGTAGCGCTGCGCGAGGTCGCGGTCCAGGACGGCCTGCGGGACCGCGAGGCCGCGGCGGGCCAGGAGGCGCAGGACCTCGTCGTAGAGGCTCGGCTCGTGGAGCGCCTTCTCCAGCTCCGCGTGGACGCGCGGCGCGCCGCGGTGCGGGACCAGCATGGAGGCGGACTTGTCGCCGAGCAGGAACTCCATCCGGCGGTACATCGCCGACTGGAAGCCGGAGCCCTCGCCGAGGGCGGAGCGGTAGGCGTTGAACTGGCCCGGGGTGAGCTGGGCGAGGGGCCGCCAGGAGGAGTTGAGGGCCTCCAGCTCACGGAGGGAACGTTTCAGCGCATCCATCGCGACGGGCAGGGAGTCCTCGCGCAGCGCCTTCGCCGCGGTCTCCCACTCGTGGACGATGACCGTGAACCACAGCTCCATGACCTGGGTGGTGACCAGGAAGACCATCTCGCCGGGGTCGTCCGACCGCAGCTGCTGGAGATGGGTGAGGACGTCCGCCTGGACGTAGTCCTCGTAGGGGGTCGTGCCGGCGAAGTCGAGGTTCGGGGTGTCCGAACCGCCGTCTCCGGAGGCATCAAGGGCGTGCGACATCGCTGTCTCCTCGATACGTGCTTCCGGGTAGCGGTCCGCTCCTTCCGGTGAGGTGAGTGGAGCTCCGGTCCCCTGTCCGCATCATAGGACCGACTTCCGGCAGGGCTTCAATAGTGAGTGGGGTACGTCACATTCCGCGAGCGGGCGGGTCCGGTCAGGGACCCGCCCGCCCGCCCGGGGGAACGCGTACGCACGGCCCCGGAAGCCGGGGCCCGCGGCCGTCAGACCGCGAGGACGTCCGCAGCCGTCTCGGAGGAGTCGCGCAGGAAGGTCGAGCAGCGCTCGTACTCCTCCTTCTCCTCGATCGCGCCGGCCGCGCGGGCCAGGGCGTTCAGGGCGCGCAGGAAGCCACGGTTGGGCTCGTGCTCCCACGGCACCGGGCCGTGCCCCTTCCAGCCCGCGCGGCGCAGCGCGTCGAGGCCGCGGTGGTAGCCCGTGCGGGCGTACGCGTACGACTCGACCGTGCGGCCGGCGGCGAAGGCCTCGTCGGCGAGGAGCGCCCAGGCGAGGGAGGAGGTCGGGTGCGTGGCCGCGACCTCGACGGCCGGGGTGCCGGCGGCGATGGCCGCGCGGCCCGGCTCGTCGGGGAGGTGGGTGGGGGCGGGGCCCCCGAGCAGGTTCTGGTGAATGGACATGCCCACAGTCTGCGGGATCGGGACGGGGCGCGGCGCGGCCCACGGAAAGGGCCCGGCCGCGCCGTCCTGCGGGGACGGCGGGCCGGGCCCTTCCTCACAGCTCACGGCTCACGGCTCACGGCTCACGGCTCATGGCTCATGGCTCATGGCTCATGCGCTGATGGCTCACAGCTCGAGGCCCGGGATACGAGGCCTCGGGCGACTACTTGAGCCGAGTGCCCGTGGAGCGCAGGTTCGCGCAGGCCTCGGTGACGCGCGCGGCCATGCCGGCCTCGGCGGCCTTGCCCCACGTGCGCGGGTCGTACTTCGACTTGGTGCCGACCTCGCCGTCGACCTTCAGGACCGCGTCGTAGTTGCGGAACATGTGGTCCACGACCGGGCGGGTGAAGGCGTACTGGGTGTCGGTGTCGAGGTTCATCTTCACGACGCCGTTCTCCAGCGCGGTGGCGATCTCCTCGGCCGTGGAGCCCGAGCCGCCGTGGAAGACGAAGTCGAACGGCGAAGCCTTGCCGTACTTCTCGCCGACGCCGGCCTGGAGGTCCTTGAGGAGCTCGGGGCGCAGGACGACGTTGCCCGGCTTGTAGACGCCGTGCACGTTGCCGAAGGAGGCGGCCAGCAGGTAGCGGCCCTTCTCGCCCAGGCCCAGGGCCTCGGCGGTGCGCAGCGCGTCGTCGACGGTGGTGTACAGCTCGTCGTTGATCTCGTGGCTGACGCCGTCCTCCTCGCCGCCGGTCGGGGTGATCTCGACCTCGAGGATGATCTTCGCGGCGGCGGCCTTGGCGAGCAGCTCCTGGCCGAGGGCCAGGTTGTCGGCCAGGGTCTCGGCGGAGCCGTCCCACATGTGCGACTGGAAGAGCGGGTTCAGACCGCGGGCCACGCGCTCGGCGGAGATGTCGAGCAGCGGGCGGACGTAGCCGTCCAGCTTGTCCTTGGGGCAGTGGTCCGTGTGCAGCGCGACGGTGATGTCGTACTTGGCGGCCACGATGTGCGCGAACTCGGCCAGGGCGGCGGCGCCGGTGACCATGTCCTTGTTGTACTGGCCACCCAGGAACTCCGCACCACCCGTGGAGATCTGGATGATGCCGTCGCTCTCGGCCTCCGCGAAGCCGCGCAGCGCAGCGTGCAGGGTCTGGGTCGAGGTCACGTTGATGGCCGGGTAGGCAAACTTGCCTGCCTTCGCCCGGTCGAGCATCTCGTTGTAGACCTCGGGGGTTGCGATGGGCATCTGTCCGCTCCTTGGATGTGCGGGGAGTGTGCTTATTGCTGGCCCTGACCTGGGTCGACGTTGCCGTCGTGGCCATCTTTCCAGACTCCCGGGCCCACTCCACCTCGGTGGCGGCGCAACAGCAGTGCGGGGGGGGGGGGGGGGTGGGGGTGGGTGTGGCCGACCCCCCCCCCGCGGCCCACACT
>NZ_JBSGWY010000018.1:13429-28571 GCF_053609145.1 Streptomyces sp. NPDC054961
TGTGGTGGGTGGGGGGAGATTTTGTCCCGCGCCGGGCCCGCCCGGCGGGGGGGGGGGGCGCACCGGGGGGGGGGGGGGGTTGTTTTTATAACATCAAAACCCCCCCCCCGGCCGGAAAAGACCAGGTCAGAGCCTGATCGCGAACGTCTCGGGACCTAAGTCACCCATGGTGCGAAGGAACGGACCGGCGTCTAGGAAAGGCCGAGATCGTCCAGCTGGTAGCCCGTGAGGTAGGGCAGGCCGGCCGCGGCGATGGCGTCGGCCGCGCCGCGGTCCACGATCGTGGCGACGGCGACGACCTCGCCGCCGGCCTCGCGGACGGCCTCGACGGCGGTCAGCGGGGAGCCGCCGGTGGTCGAGGTGTCCTCGACCACCAGGCAGCGCTTGCCCTGCACGTCGGTGCCCTCGATGCGGCGCTGCATGCCGTGCGCCTTCTGCGCCTTGCGGACGACGAAGGCGTCCAGGCGCGCGCCGCGCGCGGCGGAGGCGTGCAGCATCGAGGTGGCGACCGGGTCGGCCCCCAGGGTCAGGCCGCCGACGCAGTCGAACTCCAGGTCGGCGGTGAGGTCGAGCATGACCTGCCCGACCAGCGGGGCCGCCTCGCCGTCCAGGGTGATCCGGCGGAGGTCGATGTAGTAGTCCGCCTCCCGACCGGAGGAGAGGGTCACCTTGCCGTGCACGACGGCCTTGTCCTTGATCTGCTGCAGAAGCGCATCGCGTACGTCACTCATGGGCATGAGCTTAAGTGCGAGCTATCCGAGCCGCCGCCAGCTCCACGTCGTGGAGATCTCCAGCGGGTCCACCGGGGTCACCAGGTGGGGCAGGGTGTTCAGGCCGTTCGGCGGCCCGGACTGCGGCTCCACGCAGACGGCCTCGGACTCCTCGTCGTAGACGACCACCCATTCGGAGCGGCTGGTGACCTTCAGCTCCAGGGCCTCGGGCCACGTCAGCGTGACGTCGACCCCGTACGGCATGCCGAAGCAGTCGTCCCACGGGCCGGGCTCGGGGTCGATGCGGTTGCCGGTGGGGAGGTGGTCCTCGCCCCGCTCCTCCTGCCAGCCCGCTTCGAAGTCGATGCGGACGTCGGCCCCGCCGGCGCCGAGGTTGCGGCGGAACCAGGGGTGCCAGCCGGCCTGTGCCGGGAAGGAGTCCTCGTACGTCTCGATCCCCATGGTCAGGGTCAGCCCGTTCTCGCCGAGCTCGAAGATCTGGGTGACGACGCCCTCGTAGGGCCACGGGTCGGCGAGCTGGTAGGTGAACGCGGCCTCGGTGTCGGTGGCGCGGGCCAGTCGCCAGGCGGCGTCGCGGCCGAAGCCGTGGATGGCGTGCGGCGGCTGGTTCTGCGGGAGTTGGTGGAGGGTCGCCCCGTCCTGGAACTGCCCGTTCCTGGTGCGGCCGCACCAGGGAACCATCGGGAAGGAGCCGTAGTGGGCACCTTGCCGCAGCAGTTCCGTCCCGTCGACGCGCAGACTGCTGATCCGGCAGCCGTTCTCCTGGTCGATGGTCACCTCGGCGCCGCCGGCGCGCAGTTGCGTACTCATGGCTCGACCTTAGTAGAGCCGGACGTCAGCGTCGGCGGCGAAGGGCCCGTCCCAGGAGGACCGCCGAGGCCACGGCGACGGCGACGGCCGGGGCGAGCCAGCGGAGGTCGGCGTTCGCGACGGCGGAGGTGGGGGCGGGGACTGGGGCGTAGCGGCCGCGCGGGGGTGCGTGATCGACCTCCTCCGCGCTGCGGCCGATCATCGTGCGCCGGGCGTGCGCGGCCTCGGCGGGCGGGCGCGGCGGGTCCCCGAGGTTCCCGAGCTCGGCCATGCCCTCGAAGGTGCCTTCCAGGAAGGGGTCCAGCGAGGGCGGCGGGACCTCGGTGTCGAACACCGACGCGGTGATCTCGGTGATCTCGCCGACCCCGTCGGTCCCCTCGGCGTCCGGGTCCTCGGGCTCCTCCTCGGACTCCTCCTCGGACTCGGACACCACGTCGCCGGTGATCGCGTCGTCGGTGGTCGCGTCGTCGGCCGCCCGGTCGCCGGGCCCCGCGCCGTCGGGCGTCCCGTCGGCCGCGCCGCGGGCCTCATCGGCCCCGTCGGCCCCATCGGCCCCGCCGGCGCCCTCGTCGGACGTCCCGCCGTCGGACGTCCCGTCGTCGACCGCCAGCGCCGCGAGGTGCCCGGCGGCCCGGTCCAGGAGCCGGTGCGCGGTGGTGGCCGCGGCCTCGGGGGTGAAGCCGGCGGCGCGGCCGTCGGCGGTGCCCTCCCCGGTGAACTCCAGCCGGGTGCCGCCGTCCGCCTCGGTCAGCCGGAGCGCGAGGGTGAGCTTCACGCTGCCGCTGCCCCGCACCTCCGTGCCCTCTCCGTCGACCACGAAGTGGTCGGGGTCCCGCTCGGTGACGGACAGGGAGCCCCGGTAGGTCACCGTGTGCCCGCCGACGCGCACCTTGAGCCGGCCGGACAGCGGCCCGGCGCCGGTCTCGGCGGCCTGCTGGAGCCCCGGCACGCAGCGCGCCACCCGGGCGGGGTCGCGCAGCACGGCGCGAACGTCGGCGGCGGGGACCGGAACGAACACCTGATGCTCCATGCGCTCGAGCCTACCGATGCGGCCGCTTCCCGTCAGTGAGGCGGCGAAGCCGGGTCTACGAGTACCGCGGGTGCGGCAGGGTGGAGGGCGGGAGGCCGGGGACGCGGGTGCGTTCCGCGTCGCGGGCGGCGTCGTCGAGGGACTGCGCGGACAGCGAGCGCAGGGCGGGCGTGTCCCGGTCCACGAGCAGCGCGGGGACGCGCTCGCGGGCGGCGAGGACGAAGCCCCAGTCCTGCGGGGGCAAGCCCCCGGCGGCCCCGCCGAGCACCCGGTCGGGGCCCGCGGCGTAGCCGGAGAGACGGCCGCCCGTGCTGTAGGGGGCGGTGCGCAGGCCGGCCGCGCGCAGGGTGGCCTCGACGGTCCAGTACGAACGGGCCCGGGTGGCCAGCGGTCCCGCGTGGACGGCGAGCCGCCCGCCGGGGCTCAGGGCCCGCGCGACCAGCCCGTAGAACTCCTGCGAGTACAGCTTCGTGCTGGGGGTGATCCCGGGATCGGGCAGGTCGGAGACGATGACGTCGAAGCGGCGCCGGGCGGCGGGTCCGCGCAGCCAGCGGAAGGCGTCCTCGGTGACGACCCCGAGGCGGGGATCCTCGTACGCCCGGCCGTTGAGCGCGGAGAGCATCGGGTCGGTGCGGGCGAGCCGGACGACTCCGGGGTCGAGCTCGATGACGGTGACGGAGGAGACGTCGCGGTAGCGCAGGATCTCCCGGGCGGCGAGGCCGTCGCCGCCGCCGAGGACCAGGACCCGGCCGTGCGGGCCGGTCATGGCGGGGTGGACGAGGGCCTCGTGGTAGCGGTACTCGTCGTAGCCGCTGACCCGCAGGCGGCCGTCGAGGAAGAACTCGAGGTCGCGCGGCGAGCCGGTCGCGGGCCCGGTCAGGACGAGCTCCTGGACGCCGGTCTGGACGGCGACCCGGACCTCGGCGCCGTAGACGGCGCGGCGGGCTACGCGTTCGAAGTCGTCGGCCAGGACGGTGGCGCAGCCGAGGACGACGAGGACGACGATGTTGGCGGCGACGAGCAGCCGGCGGGCGCGGCGGCTGAGATCGCGGCGGAAGAGCCACAGGACGAGGCCGCCGCCCACGAGGGCGTTGACCGTTCCGGTGAGCACGGCTCCGGTGAGCTGGCCGAGGACGGGCAGGAGCAGGAACGGGAAGGCGAGGCCGCCGACGAGGGCGCCTACGTAGTCGGCGGCGAACAGGTCGGCGACGGCGCCGCCCGCGTCCTGTCTGCGGATGCGCTGGATGAGGACCATCAGGAGCGGGATCTCCGCGCCGATGAGCACGCCGATGGCGAAGGAGAAGGCGACGAGCGCGGGCCGGGACTCCCCCAGCCAGGCGAAGGTCGCGTAGAGCGCCATGGCGGAGAGCCCGCCGAGGAGCGCCAGCGCCGACTCGATGGCGGCGAAGCCGAAGGCCGGGCGGTCGCGCAGCGCCTTGGCGAGCAGGGAGCCGACGCCCATGGCGAAGACCATGACGGACAGCACGACCGATGCCTGGGTGACGGAGTCGCCGATGAGGTACGAGCCGAGGGCGAGCAGTTCCAGTTCGTACACGAGCCCGCAGGCGGCGCAGATGAACACGGTGGCCAGGACGAGCAGCCGGCCGGTCCGCGGCCGTACGGGCAGGGCGGCGGGGACGCGGCCCGCACCGCGCGGTTCCGGAGCCGGGAGCACCCCGCGCGGGGCGGAACGGTCGATCATGCAGCGAACCGTACGTTACCGCCCGCTCGCATCCAGTCACCCACATGGGTGTAAGTGGCGCACTGGTTCGGGCAGTTGGCGTAACGGATCGGCGCCCCGGCCTAGATGAGCGCCGGTGACCCGCCGGCGGAGGCTCCGGCCGGAGCTCCGGCCTGCCCGGCCGGGCCGGCCTGGCCCCTGCGGACGCCGACGCGGGTGCGGGTGGCCACCAGTTGCCCTTCCTGCGGATAGGCGTGCCAGGTCCGCCACCGCACCTGGCCCTCGTAGCGCTGCGCGAGCATGGCGGTGAAGGCGTGCGGGCTGCCCGGGAAGGTCCCCGCGAGCCCGTTCGGGTGATCCGCGACCAGCGCGAGCAGTTCCTGCGCCCGCCCGGCGAAGGAGCCGCGCGAGAGGGTCTCGACCCGCGCGGCGAACTCGTACTCCCAGTCGCCGACCCGTTTGGCCACGCCCAGCGGCAGCGGCGTGCTGCTCCCGGGCATACAGGCGACGGTCTCCGAGCAGAGCACGTCACCCTCTTCCAGGAGCACCTGATGAGAGGCCCCCAGTAGGCGCAACTCAACTTTTGCGCCCACCAGTTCGAGGTTCAGTACGGCCAGGGCGGGCAGCCGCTCCCTCCCCAGGGCCCAGGCGAGGTCGGCGGCACGCGTGTCGGTATAGGTGGTCTGGAGGGTCGTGAGCATGAGTCGGCTCCGCAAACACGCGAGGGAGATGGGCCGGGGCCCGCCAGCGGTAGTCAACGGGTGGGGGGACACCGGCACGGGTCCACAGGAAGTCCCGGGAGGTCCGGGGACTGGTCTACTCAACCGAGGGAATCATGAAAGGCACGGCACTCACAGCGTTTTTACCCAACTTGACGGGGTTTACATCCCCTCGGGGGCTACCCGGTTCACGTGTTCAACCACATGCCGCCCGTACGCCGTAATACGCGGTGGGAACGCCCGAACAAGAAGACGCCCGACGGAAGTTGTCCCCGGCGGGCGCCTCACGTACACGCGACCACGCCGCCCCGTGTCAGCTCGATCCGCATCCTCCGCCCCCACCGCACGAGGAGGACGAGCCGCAGGAGGAGGACGATCCGCACGAGGACCCGCCGTCACCGCCGCCGGCCCACCAGCCGCCGCCCCCGCCGCCGTCCCCGCCGCTGCCACTGCCCCCGCCGCCGGTCTTGACCACTGCCAGGATGATCGCCACGACGACGATCACGAAGATCACTGCTCCGAGAACCATCTCCTCGCCCCCCTCTTCGCCCCCGGTCCCCCGGGGTGCGGGATCCGGACGTCCCGCGTGCAGGGGGGATGCCCGGTGCCCTCGCGGCCCAAAGCACACTTGAGCAAGTCCAGAGCTTCCGCGCAGGATGGCGACCATGAGCGCTCCCGTGACCGCACCAGCAAGCAGCAACGGCCCCGACCGCCCCTTCCTGAACCGTCGTCTGGCGGCCTTCGGCACGACGATCTTCGCGGAGATGTCGGCACTGGCCACCGCCACCGGATCGATCAACCTCGGCCAGGGCTTCCCCGACACCGACGGCCCCGCCGAGATCGCCGAAGCCGCCGTCCGCGCGATCCGCGACGGCCGGGGCAACCAGTACCCGCCGGGCCCCGGCGTCCCCGAACTGCGCCACGCGATCGCCGCCCACCAGCAGCGCTTCTACGGCCTGTCCTACGACCCGGACACCGAGGTCCTCGTCACCGCGGGCGCCACCGAGGCCATCGCGGCCGCCCTCCTGGCCCTCCTGGAGCCCGGCGACGAGGTCATCGCCCTGGAGCCGTTCTACGACTCGTACGCCGCCTGCATCGCGATGGCCGGCGCCGTCCGCGTCCCGCTCACCCTGCGCGCGCCCGATTTCCGCCTCGACGTGGACGCGCTGCGCGCCGCGGTGACCCCGCGGACCCGGCTGCTGCTCCTGAACACCCCGCACAACCCGACGGGCACGGTGCTCACGCCCGCCGAACTGGCCGCGATCGCGGAGCTGGCCGTCTCCCGCGACCTGCTGGTCATCACGGACGAGGTGTACGAGCACCTAGTCTTCGAGGGCACCCACATCCCGCTGGCGGGCCTGCCGGGCATGCGGGAGCGCACGGTCACGATCTCGTCCGCCGGCAAGACCTTCTCCTTCACGGGCTGGAAGGTCGGCTGGCTGACCGGCACGCCGGAGCTGGTCACGGCGGTCCGCTCGGCGAAGCAGTTCCTGACGTACGTGTCCTCGGGGCCCTTCCAGTACGCGATCGCGGAGGCGCTGGTCCTGCCGGACGCGTACTACGAGGGCTTCCGCGCGGACCTGGCCGCGAAGCGCGACCTGCTGGCCGGCGGTCTCGAGGCGGCGGGATTCGAGGTCTTCCGCCCGCAGGGCACGTACTTCGTCACCACCGACATCACCCCGCTGGGCGAGAGCGACGGACTGGCCTTCTGCCGGTCCCTGCCCGAGCGCTGCGGGGTCGTCGCGATCCCGAACCAGGTGTTCTACGACGACAAGGCGGCGGGCGCCACCCAGGTCCGGTGGGCCTTCTGCAAGCGGACGGCGGTCCTGCAGGAGGCGGTGGAACGCCTCGGCCGGCTGGCCCGCTGAGAGCGAGCCGGATGGATGTGCGGGCATGGGGCCCGGCCTTTCAGCCAGCCCCGTGCCGCACGGGAACTACGAGTGGTGGCGAGCCTCCCGCGTAGCTGGTGCTGACGGTTCCAGTTGTCACGCGACAGCGGGCCGGTGCGCAACGCCTCCAGGCATCGGTGGGCACTTGGCAGCGCCGCGCGACACAGTTCCTCCCAGCCCGTCACCGCCTCCGTGGTCCCGAAGACCACATTCCAGCCGCTCAGGGGTGGAACGCTGACACGATCGCCCTTCTTCGGGCTCACCCGCCCACCTCGACCGGACCCAGGTCCTCCCCGTCGAGCGGACGCAGAGCTTCCTTGAGCTGCTCCGGATCGGCGTTGATCCGAGCCGTCGCCCTCCAGGAGACGAGCGCGCGGTGAACGGAATCTCTGGCACCCAGCTCCGCCGCATCGGAAAGCGCTTCCAGGAGTTCGACCGTGAACGCGCGCATCTCTTCGTCGTCCAGGTGCCGCACCCACGGGAACACCTCCGGCAGCGCCAGCAGAAGCGATCGGGCTCCGTCATCGTGCTTCATGAGCGCGAGGAAGAGCCGTGACGCCGTCGTGAGGTTCTCCTCGGTGCGCTCCGCGTGCACGGCAGTCGTCAGCACCATGTCGGGTGCGTCCCGATGAGTGACGCGCAGAGCCCCCAGGGCTGCAGCCCGGGCGGCTACGGCCTTCGGGTTTCTCGACAGATCCGTGAACGAAACCGACTCGGGCTCGGCTCCCAGGTAAGCAAGGCTCATACTCAGACTGTACTCAGATTGTGTTCTGAGTGCCAGGCGTGTGTGGGCGCTCCGTGCGCATACCTTGCCCTTCTGCAAGCGGACGGCGGTCCTGCAGGAGGCGGTGGAACGCCTCGGCCGGCTGGCCCGCTGAAAGAGCGCGCCGGCGGCCCGGCTGCGACGGCTCTGAGCCGGAGGCTCTGGGTCCGCGGCTCTGGGGCCACGGCCGCCCGCCTCCCCGCGCCCGCCTCCCCGCGCCCGCCTCCCCGCGGCCGGGCGGCCCCCCGGGGGCCCGTCCTCGTAGTGTTCCTCCGTACGCACGTCACACGAGGGAAGTCGGGATACATGGCCACCGTGTCGAGCGGCACGCCGGGGGGCGCGACAGGCGGCACCGCGGGCCGGGCGCCGGACAGCAGCACCGCCGACGGCACCGACGGCGCCGTCGGCACGCCGGAGGCGCCGTCGGACGGCATGCGGTCCGCCCGGGGCCCGGTCCCGGGCGCCCTCGTCGCGCTCGGGGTGTTCGCCGCCGTGCGCGGGCTCGGGGTGCTCGTGGTCGCCGTCGTGGCCTGGTGGACCGGGCGCAGCCCCGTGAAGCTGCTCGGGGAGTCCTGGGACTCGGTCTGGTACCTGCGGATCGCCGAGTACGGCTACGGCCGGACGCAGATGTACCCCGACATCGGCTCCCTGCAGAGCGACTCCGCCTTCTTCCCGCTCTACCCCGTCCTCATCCGCTGCGCCTCCGCCGTCCTGCCCGGCTCCCTGGCCGCGGCGGCGCTCGTCGTCGCCTGGACCGCCGCGCTCGCCGCGGCCGTCGGGGTGTACCGGGTCGGGGAGCGGCTCCTGGGGGCGCGCGGCGGGGTGCTGCTCGTCGCGCTGTGGGCCGTGCTGCCGCACGCGCTCATGCTGACCCTCGCCTACACCGAGCCCCTGCTGGCCGCGTTCGCCGCCTGGGCCCTGTACGCCCTGCTGCGCGGCCGCTGGGGGTGGGCCGCCGGGCTGGCCGTGCTCGCCGGGCTGACCCGGCCCACCGGGATCGCGGTGGCCGCCGCCGTCGTGGTGGCCGCCGCGTACGAGGTCTTCCGGCGGCGGGGCCGCGCGCCCGCGGGGGTGTGGGCCGCCGCGCTGGCCGCGCCCGCGGGCTGGGCCTCGTACGTCCTGCTCGTCGGCGTCCGCCGGGGCGATCCGCTCGGCGGCTACTTCGCCGTCCAGAGCGGCTGGGGCTCGCGCTTCGACTTCGGCGCGGCGGCGCTGCGCTCCGCCCGGCACGCGCTGACCGGGAACGTCGAGGCGGCCACCACGGTGACCGTGGTCCTGCTGGTGGCCGCGCTGGTGCTCGCCGGACTGCTCGCGGCGGACCGGACGGTCCCGCTGCCGCTGCTCGTGTACACCGGCGTGCTGCTGGCGATGACGTACGGCGGGGCGGGCTTCTTCGAGTCGAAGCCGCGCTTCCTGCTGCCCGCGTTCCCGCTGCTGCTGCCGCTGGCGGCCGTCATGGCGAGAGCCCGGCCGCGCACCGCCGTCGTGGTGACGGTGGTGCTGGCCGGGCTCTCGTACGGATACGGGCCGTACCTGCTGCTCGGATCCGGGGTGGCGCCGTAGGCCCCGTGGCTCCACGGAGCACGGGGCGGCGCCGCGGCGCCCTGAGGGGCGGCGCCGCAGTGCCGAGGGGGCGGTGCGGGACCTAGTTGGTCTCGCCGTCGCCGCCGTTCTCGCCGTTCTCGTCCTTGTCGGCGGAGTCGACGTCCGCCTCGAGGCCGAGCTGCTCGACGAGCCACTTGTCGAACTCGATCGACGCGCGGACCCAGCTGACCGTGGAGGACACGAAGTGCTCCAGGTTGACGCCGGTGCCGATCAGCATCTGCGCCTCGCCGATCAGGCGGACGGAGCCGTCGTCGTGCGTGTGGCTGTAGACCTTCGGCCACAGCGTGCGGCGGTTCCAGTCGTCGATCGACTCGAGGAGCTGCGGCTTCTCGTCGATCTTGTGCGGGCGGTCGTAGAAGGTCCGCACGGAGAAGACCTGCTGCTCGTCCTCGCCGCGGAACATGAAGTACGTGCGGAATTCCTCCCACGGCGCCGCGAGGTCGCCCTCGTCGTCGACGACGTACTTGAGCTCCATCTGCTCCAGGAGCTGCTTGACCAGATCCTGGTCGGGGACGACGGGGCCCGCCGGTCCTGTGGCCTGCGGGTCGGGCTGCTGCCCCCCGAAGTTCGGAATCGAGGCCGGGTCGATGCTCACCGTGTACTTCCCTTCGTGCGGATGCGGCCATCCTCCCCCATCGTGCCCACTCCGTGTCCACCCCCGCAGGGCCGATCCGCTCCGGGCGGACAGGAGTAGGGGCCCGGTAAGCGGGACGGATGGCCACGCAAGGGCCGATACGGGGGTGCCGGCGCCCTCCTCGGGAGCCGGCGCCCCCGGGCGGGTCTAGGGCGCCTTCCCGACCAGCAGGTCCTCGCCCGCGACGGCGACGCGGACCGTGTCCCCGTCCCGGACCCCGCCGGAGAGGATCTCCTTGGCCAGCCGGTCGCCGATCGCCGTCTGGATCAGGCGGCGCAGCGGCCGGGCACCGTACGCCGGGTCGTTGCCCTTGTCCGCCAGCCAGGCCAGGGCCTCGGGCGTGACGTCCAGGGTGAGGCGGCGCTCGGCCAGGCGCCGGGCGAGGCGGCCGATCTGGAGCTCGGCGATGTGGGCCAGCTCGGACTCGCTGAGGGCGGAGAAGACCACGAGGTCGTCCAGGCGGTTCAGGAACTCCGGCTTGAAGGAGGCCCTGACCACCTCCAGGACCCTGGCCCTCTTCTCGTCCACACCTGTGGACGGGTCCATGAGGAACTGGCTGCCCAGGTTGGAGGTCAGGATCAGGATGGTGTTGCGGAAGTCCACCGTACGGCCCTGGCCGTCCGTGAGGCGCCCGTCGTCGAGGACCTGGAGCAGGACGTCGAAGACCTCGGGATGGGCCTTCTCCACCTCGTCCAGGAGCACCACGGAGTACGGGCGGCGCCGTACGGCCTCGGTCAGCTGACCGCCCTCCTCGTAGCCGACGTACCCGGGCGGGGCGCCGACGAGCCGGGCGACGCTGTGCTTCTCGCCGTACTCCGACATGTCGATGCGGACCATGGCCCGCTCGTCGTCGAAGAGGAAGTCGGCGAGGGCCTTGGCCAGCTCCGTCTTGCCCACGCCCGTCGGGCCGAGGAAGAGGAACGAGCCGGTCGGCCGGTCCGGGTCGGCGATGCCGGCGCGGGTGCGGCGCACGGCGTCCGAGACGGCCCGTACGGCCTCGCCCTGGCCGATCAGGCGGCGGCCCAGCTCCTCCTCCATCCTCAGGAGCTTGTGGGTCTCGCCCTCCAGCAGGCGGCCGGCCGGAATGCCGGTCCAGGCGCCGACCACGTCGGCGATGTCGTCCGGGCCGACCTCGTCCCGGACCATGCTGTCCTTCGAGGCGGTGCCCGTCTTCGCGCCCGCCTTGACGGCCTCCTCCTCGGTGGCCTCCGCGAGCTCGCGCTCCAGCTCCGGGATCTCCCCGTAGAGCAGCTTGGACGCCGTGTCGAAGTCCCCGTCGCGCTGGGCCCGCTCGGCCTGGCCGCGCAGGTCGTCCAGGCGCTCCTTGAGCTCGCCGACGCGGTTGAGGGACTGCTTCTCCTTCTCCCAGCGGGCGGTGAGGCCCCGCAGGTCCTCCTCCTTGTCCGCCAGGTCCTTGCGCAGCTTGTCCAGGCGTTCGAGCGAGGCCGGGTCGGACTCGTTCTTCAGCGCCAGTTCCTCCATCCGGAGGCGGTCCACCGACCGCTGGAGCTCGTCGATCTCCAGCGGGGAGGAGTCGATCTCCATGCGCAGCCGGGAGGCCGCCTCGTCGACGAGGTCGATGGCCTTGTCGGGGAGGAAGCGGGAGGTGATGTAACGGTCGGAGAGGGTCGCCGCGGCCACCAGCGCGCTGTCGTTGATGACGACCTTGTGGTGGGCCTCGTAGCGGCCCTTGAGCCCGCGCAGGATCGCGATCGTGTCCTCGACGCTCGGCTCCGCGACCAGCACCTGCTGGAAGCGCCGCTCCAGCGCCGGGTCCTTCTCGATCCGCTCGCGGTACTCGTCGAGCGTCGTCGCGCCGACCATCCGCAGCTCACCGCGGGCCAGCATGGGCTTGAGCATGTTGCCCGCGTCCATGGAGGAGTCCCCGCCGGCGCCCGCGCCGACGACCGTGTGCAGCTCGTCGATGAAGGTGACGATCTGGCCGTCGCTGGCCTTGATCTCCGCGAGGACGGTCTTGAGCCGCTCCTCGAACTCGCCGCGGTACTTGGCGCCCGCGACCATCGCGCCGAGGTCGAGCGAGACGAGGCGCTTGTTCTTCAGGGACTCGGGGACGTCGCCCTTGACGATGCGCTGGGCCAGCCCCTCGACGACGGCGGTCTTGCCGACGCCGGGCTCGCCGATGAGCACCGGATTGTTCTTCGTGCGGCGCGAGAGCACCTGGACGACCCGCCGGATCTCCTGGTCCCGGCCGATGACCGGGTCGAGCTTGCCCTCGCGGGCGGCCGCCGTGAAGTCGGTGCCGAACTTTTCCAGGGCCTTGTACTGGCCCTCGGGGTCGGGGGAGGTCACCCGCCGCCCTCCTCTTGAGGTCTCGAATGCGGACAGCAGCTTCTTCGCGGTCGCGCCCTGGGCGGAAAGGAGCTCGCCGGCCGCGCCGCCCCGGGCGGCGATGGCGATGAGCAGGTGTTCGGTGGAGAGGTACTCGTCGCCGAGCCCGCCGGCCCGCTCGTCCGCCTCGGCCAGTACGGCGAGCAGCTCGCGCGTGGGCTGCGGGGGCGCGACCGTGGAGCCCGTGACGCTGGGCAGGGCGGCCAGCAGCCGCTCAGCGCCGGCGCGGACGGCGGCCTGGTCGGCGTCGGCCGCGGCCAGCAGATCGGTGACGTTCTCGTTGTCCTCGCCGGCGAGCAGGGCCAGCAGCAGGTGCGCGGGGGTCAGGTCCGCGTGCCCGTCCTTGACGGCCCTGCTGGTGGCCGCGTTGAGCGCGTCCCGGCTCCTGTTGGTCAGCTCGGCATCCACGGGCGGCTTCTCCCTTCCGTACGGCGTCGGCTACGACTCGTGTGCTTTACAGGCACAACGTGCATAAAGTTGAGTCTATTCCACTCAAGATGGCGGACGTACCCTTCCCGCATGCCGGTTACCAGCACAGCCCATGACGTACTCAACCCGACGCCCGAGTACCTCGCCTTCTGGCGGGAGCGGCACGTCTGCACGCTGACCACCCCGCGCCCCGACGGCAGCCCGCACGTGGTGCCGGTGGGCGTGACGTACGACCCGCAGGCCGGGCTGGCGCGGGTGATCAGCAACAAGAACAGCAAGAAGATCCGCAACGTCCTGGCGGCGCAGGCCGGCCGGCGGGACGGGGCCGGGGTCCGGGTGGCGGTCTGCCAGATGGAGGGGCGCCGCTGGGCGACGCTGGAGGGCCGCGCGGTGATCCGCACGGACGAGGCAGCGGTCGCGGAGGCGGTACGGCGCTACGCGGAGCGCTACGGGCGCACGCCCTCGCCGAACCCGGACCGGGTGGTCATGGAGATCTCCCTGGACCGGGCCATGGGGCGGGCGTAAGCGGAGGGCGCGAACGGCCGTTTCGAACCTGTCCGGTTCCGCTACTGGACAGGCACATCACAACGGCGCCATCGTGGTCAGGTCCACGATGGCGCCGTTGTGTGGGGGTAGCGCCTGAGCGATCTGCGACGACGGGGGAATCGCGTCAGGCACTGCGGGGGGTGGCACTGGTTTCGGGTTCGAAGAGCTGGTGGTCACGCTGATCCAGATTGACGAAGACCATTCCGTAGCGGATCTCGCACCGAACGGGCTGCGGCGCGCCTCGCGGGCGACGCAGGCACCTGTAGGCGCGGACGTCTTCGTCCTCCTCGCGGACCACGACGATCGGCTGACCGAAGAGGGTGACCTTCAGCGAGTCGCCGGCATAGGGAATGGCGCTCGTGAGATCGATGAACTGCCAGCCGGACCGGTACGCGGAGGCCATTTCGCGGCGGAAGCCGCGGTCGTCGGGGGTCATCAGGAAACCTTCATGGGCGCAACGTCCCAACCGCTGTCCGCCGGACTGGCCACCAGGGGGCCGGTCGGCTGCTTCACGGCCACGCGATCCCAGCCGCTGTCCGCTTGCTTGCTCCCCGTGTCCCCGCTCGCGGCGCTTACTGCCCCAAAGACCGCCACGGCGGAGAAAACAACGGCAAGCGCCGAGCGAAGCATTTTCTTGTACATGGTCGGCTTCGTCCTCACTTGATGGAATCCTCTCCCCCGCGTGACAGACGATGGCTCATTCAGGCACGTCAGTGCCACAGGGACGATGCATCATGTTCTTACATGTTCAGGACCCTGGGGGGTGGAGATTTGCCAAGAAACGACACAAATCAGACACATCCCCACCCCGTCACGTCCATGTGCGACGAGGGAGCGCGGCTCTACGCCGTCGCCCTGAGCACCGGCCGGGTGGCCCGCGCCGAGATCGAGCACGCCCCCTGCCTGCTCGAATTCGCTCTTCTGCGGCCCGACCCGGATGACGCCAACCAGCTTCGCGCGGTTCCCCCGTCCGTCGCACTCGCACAACGGCTCCACCCGATCGAACGTGAGATCCAGGACCGGCGGCGCGTCGCCGTGGACCTCACCGATGCATTCGAGCCGTTCCTGACCATCAGTGCGCAGAGTCCGGCCAACACCCATGCCATCACCGTGCTGGAAGGCCTGGACCAGATCAACGCCGCCCTCGATCTGGCCACTGCCGAGTGTCACACGGAGATGCTCACGGTCCAGCCGGGAGGAGGCCGGTCCTCCTTCGTCCTCACGGAGGCCCTGGAGCGGGACGCGCCGCTCATCGACCGCGGGGTGAGCATCCGCACCCTCTACCAGCACACCGCGCGGCACAGCCAGGGCATCCTCGCGTACGTCGACCGCATCTCCACGGGCAAGGTGGAGGTGCGCACGCTGGAGGAACTCATCGAGCGTCTCATCGTGTTCGACCGTACCGTGGCGTTCATCCCCGCGAGCGACGACCGGCGTGTCGCACTGGAGCTGCGCCACCCCGGCCTGGTGGCCTATCTCATCAAGGTGTTCGAGCAACTGTGGCGCCGTGCCGTGCCGTTGCGCGAAGAAGTGACGTACACGCACAAGCCGGATGGTATCTCCGGCGTGCAGCGCTCCATCGCCCAACTCCTCATCGAGGGGCACGTGGACGAGGCGATCGCGCGCCGGCTCGGGATGAACGTGCGGACCTGCCGCGCCCACATCGCCAAACTGGCGACGGCGCTGGGCAGCGGCAGCCGCGCGCAGCTCGGCTTCCTCATCGCCGAGTCGGGGATCCTCAAGGAACCCGGTCGGCTGACCGTCCCGCACGCGGACGAGCCGTAGGAAGAGCCGGAGCGACGGTGAGCCGGAGAGACACTGAGCCAGAAAGACGGGAGGCCCCCGGGGGGCGGGGGGCCGGGCCCCCCCGGTAACACCGCCGGCCAGGCAGCCGGCGGCGGGGGGGCCCCTACGACCGAGCGGTGGCCTGGCCCCGGCGGCGGGAAGGGGCAACTG
>NZ_JBSGWY010000018.1:28581-37579 GCF_053609145.1 Streptomyces sp. NPDC054961
TTTTTTTTTATCCCCCCCCGCTGCGTGCGCTCAATCCACCCCACACACGCGCGGGGCCCCCCCGGGGGCCCCGCCCCCCGGCCCCACCCCGTTTCACTCCTCCGTCAGTCCAGCGGGCGCTTGGGGCGCCAGACGACCAGCGCGTTGCCCGGCACCGGCGGCTGGTACGGGACCAGGTCCCGCCGGTACGAGGCGTGCACCTGGGCCTCGCGCTGCCGGAGGACGGCGGCGGCGCCGTCGACCGCGGCGGAGAGCTCGGCCACGCGCTGCTGGAGCGCGGCGACCTGGTTCTCCAGCTCGATGATCCGCTTGATGCCCGCCAGGTTGATGCCCTCGTCCTGGGACAGCGCCTGCACCGTGCGGAGCAGTTCGATGTCACGGGCCGAATAGCGCCGGCCGCGGCCGGCCGTCCGGTCCGGGGAGACCAGGCCGAGGCGGTCGTACTGCCGCAGGGTCTGCGGATGCAGGCCCGAGAGCTGGGCGGCCACCGAGATCACGTAGACCGGGGTCTCGTCGGTGAGCTGGTAGTGGCTCCTACGGCGGCCGTCCATGTCATGCTCCCTTCGCGGACTCGAACAGCGCGGAGCGCGGGTCCTCGGACTCCGTCGCGTCGCGGAACAGCTCCAGGGCCTCGCGGGCCTTGTCGTTCAGCTCGGTCGGGACCGCGACCTCCACCGTCACCAGCAGATCGCCGCGGGTGCCGTCCTTGCGGACCGCGCCCTTGCCGCGGGCCCGCATCGTACGGCCGCCCGGGGTGCCCGGCGGCAGCTTCAGCGTCACCGAGGGGCCGTTCAAGGTCGGGACCTTGATGTCGGCTCCCAGCGCCGCCTCCGCGAACGTCACCGGAACGGTCACCGTGAGGTTGTCGTCCTTGCGGCCGAAGACGGGGTGGCCGTCGACGTGGACGACCACGTAGAGGTCTCCGGAGGGGCCGCCGCGTTCGCCCGGAGCGCCCTTGCCCCGCAGCCGGATCCGCTGGGAGTCGGAGACCCCCGCCGGGATCCGGACCTGCATGGTCCGGGAGCTGCGGGCCCTGCCGCTGCCCTTGCAGATGTCGCAGGGGGTCTCGGCGATCAGGCCGCGGCCCTTGCAGTCGGCGCAGGGGTCGGTCAGCGAGAAGCCGCCGCCACTGCCCCGGGAGACCTGGCCGGTGCCGACGCAGGTCGGGCACACGCGGGGCGTGCCGTTCTTGTCGCCGGTGCCCGAACAGGCCTTGCAGGGCGCCTGCGAGGACATCCGGAGCGGGACCGTGGCCCCGTCCACCGCCTCCGTGAAGGAGAGGGTGACCTCCGACTCGATGTCCTGGCCGCGGCGCGGCTGGGTACGCGTCCCCGTACCGGGGCCGGCTCCGCCGCGGTTGAACAGGCCGCCGAAGACATCGCCCAGGCCGCCGCCGAAGCCGCCGCCCGCACCGCCTCCGGCACCCGGCTGCGTACCGCCGAAGAGGTCGCCGAGGTCGAAGTTGAACGAGTTGCCGCCCCCGCCCGGCCCGGGGCGGAAGCCCCCGTTGCCGAACAGGGCGCGGGCCTCGTCGTACTCCTTGCGCTTCTTGGCGTCACCGAGGATGTCGTTCGCCTCGGAGATCTCCTTGAAGCGCTCCTCGGCCGAGGCGTCGCCCTTGTTGGCGTCCGGGTGGAACTCGCGGGCGAGCTTCCGGTACGCCTTCTTGATCTCGGCCTCGGTGGCGTCCTTCGGGACACCGAGGACCTTGTAGTAGTCCTTCTCGACGAAGTCCTTCGTGCTCATCCCCGGTGTCCCTCCTCTCGTGTCTCGTGCCGCTCCGGTCCTACGTGGTCAGCGTCAGCCCTCGTCGGGGGCATCCGCGTCCTTGGCCGACAGGTCCGACGGGGACTCAGTCTCCGCCGCCTCGGACTTCGGGGCCGCGCCCGGCTGGGGCTCGGCCACCGCGACCCGCGCGGGGCGGATCGTACGCTCGCCGATCCGGTACCCCGGCTGCAGGATCGCCACGCAGGTGTCCTCGGTGACGTCCGGCGCGTACGAGTGCATCAGGGCCTCGTGGATCGTCGGGTCGAAGGGCTCGCCCTCCTTGCCGAACTGCTGCAGGCCCATCTTGGCCGCGGCGGTCTCCAGCGATTCGGCCACCGACTTGAAGCCGCCGACCAGTTCGCCATGCTCCCGTGCGCGGCCGATGTCGTCCAGGGTCGGGAGGAGTTCCGTCAGGAGGGACGCGACCGCGATCTCCTTGACGGCGATCCGGTCCCGCTCCACCCGGCGGCGGTAGTTCTGGTACTCCGCCTGGAGCCGCTGGAGGTCCGCGGTGCGCTCGCCGAGCGCGGTGCGGGCCTGGTCCAGCTGAGCCAGGAGAGCTGTTTCCCGGCCGGCGGTCTGTGCTGCCGTGGAGTCCCCGGCCGGGGCCGCGGCCTCCTCCTCGGAGGAAGCGGCGGCCTTCGGTTCGGCGGCGTCGTCAGGCGTGCCGTCGGCGGGGACTTCGGGCTTCTCCTCGAACCCCGGGGTCTCCTCCGACATCAGGCAGCGCCGCCCTTCGGCTTCTCGTCGTCGACGATCTCGGCATCGACGACGTCGTCGTTGGCGTCAGCGGCCTGCTGAGCGCCCTCGCCGCCCGCGGCGCCCTGAGCGGCCTGGGCGTCGGCGTAGATCGCCTGGCCGAGCTTCTGGCTGACGGCACCGAGCTTCTCGGTCGCGGTGCGGATCTCGGCGGTGTCCTCGCCCTTGAGCTTTTCCTTCAGCTCGGCGATGGAGGCCTCGACCTCGTCCTTGACCTCGGCCGGGACCTTGTCCTCGTTGTCCTTGACGAACTTCTCCGTCTGGTAGACGAGCTGCTCGCCCTGGTTGCGGGACTCGGCCGCCTCCTTGCGACGGGAGTCCTCGTCCGCGTACTGCTCGGCCTCCTGGCGCATGCGGTCGACCTCGTCCTTGGCGAGCGAGGAGCCGCCGGTGACGGTCATCTTCTGCTCCTTGCCCGTGCCGAGGTCCTTGGCCGTGACGTGCATGATGCCGTTCGCGTCGATGTCGAAGGAGACCTCGATCTGCGGGATGCCACGGGGGGCCGGCGGCAGGCCGGTCAGCTCGAACATGCCGAGCTTCTTGTTGTACGCCGCGATCTCGCGCTCGCCCTGGTAGACCTGGATCTGCACGGACGGCTGGTTGTCCTCGGCCGTCGTGAAGATCTCGGACCGCTTGGTCGGGATCGTGGTGTTGCGCTCGATGAGCTTGGTCATGATGCCGCCCTTGGTTTCGATACCGAGGGACAGCGGGGTCACGTCGAGGAGCAGGACGTCCTTGACCTCACCCTTGAGGACACCGGCCTGGAGGGTCGCGCCGAGGGCGACGACCTCGTCCGGGTTGACGCCCTTGTTCGCGTCCTGACCGCCGGTGAGCTCCTTGACGAGCTCGGCGACGGCCGGCATGCGGGTGGAGCCGCCGACCAGGACCACATGGTCGATCTCGGACAGCTGGATGCCGGCGTCCTTGATGACGTTGTGGAACGGGTTCTTGCAGCGGTCGAGCAGGTCCGCGGTCAGCTGCTGGAACTGGGCGCGCGTGAGCTTCTCGTCCAGGTGGAGCGGGCCCTCGGCGGACGCCGTGATGTAGGGCAGGTTGATCGTGGTCTCCGTGGAGGAGGACAGCTCGATCTTCGCCTTCTCGGCGGCCTCGCGCAGGCGCTGGAGCGCCATCTTGTCCTTGCCCAGGTCGACGCCGTGGCCGTTCTGGAACTGCTTCACGAGGTAGTCGACGACGCGCTGGTCCCAGTCGTCGCCACCGAGGTGGTTGTCACCGTTGGTGGCCTTGACCTCGACGACGCCGTCGCCGATCTCGAGGAGCGACACGTCGAAGGTGCCGCCACCGAGGTCGAAGACCAGGATCGTCTGGTCGTCCTTGTCGAGACCGTAGGCCAGGGCCGCGGCGGTCGGCTCGTTGACGATGCGCAGGACGTTGAGGCCCGCGATCTCACCGGCTTCCTTCGTCGCCTGACGCTCGGAGTCGTTGAAGTAGGCCGGGACGGTGATGACCGCGTCCGTGACCTTCTCGCCCAGGTACGCCTCGGCGTCGCGCTTGAGCTTCTGCAGGATGAAGGCGCTCATCTGCTGCGGGTTGAAGTCCTTGCCATCCAGGTTGATCTTCCAGTCAGTGCCCATGTGGCGCTTGACGGAGCGGATGGTGCGGTCCACGTTCGTGACCGCCTGGCGCTTGGCCACCTCGCCGACGAGGACCTCGCCGTTCTTGGCGAAGGCGACGACGGACGGCGTGGTCCTGGCGCCCTCGGCGTTGGTGATGACGGTGGGCTCGCCGCCTTCCAGAACGCTGACGACGGAGTTAGTGGTGCCCAGGTCGATGCCGACCGCACGTGCCATTTTGATTCCTCCAGGTGACTTGAGTGGAACAGACTCAAGAGTGCACCACGCCGGAGGCTTCGTCAACAGAGCTGAGCCGAGGGGGCTCAACTCTTACGCTCCCCTTACGCTCACTCCGGGCCCCGGGGCGGCCCGTAGCGGGCGCACACCGCCCCACACCGCCCCACACCACCCCGCGCCGCCCCTACCGACCCGCCCGCCCCACAGGCCCCGCCCGCCCCCGCCCACGGGGCCGAGCGGGCGACGCGCCCCCGGCGCCACCGCGCGGCACCGCCGCCGGGGCCACGGGCGTACGGCAACGTGCGGGCATGCCGTCGCTCACGCAGCACCTCCCGCTCCGTGTCCCCGCCCCGCCCCCGGCCAAACGGATCCTCGACCTCACGGGGTCGGTGCTCCTGCTCGGGGTGCTCCTCGTGCCGATGCTGCTGATCGCCGGGCTGCTGTACGCGGCCCAGGGCGCACGGGTGCTCGTACGGGAACCGGCGGCCGGAGCGGGCGGGCGGCCGTACGACGTCTGGCGGTTCCGGATCGGCGAGGGCTGGGCCGGGGCGGCCCTGGAGCGGTCCGCGCTGGACGGTCTGCCGCAGCTGTTCAACGTGGCGCGGGGCGAGATGTCGATGGTCGGGCCGCGCCCGCAGCCCCGCACGGACGGGGCCGACCGGGCCGAGCGGCTCCTCGTACGGCCCGGGATGACCGGGCTGTGGCAGGTGAGCGCGCGCTCGGACCTGCCGTGGGAGGAGATGCACCTGCTGGACCGGCACTATGTGGAGAACCACTGGCTGGGGATGGACCTGGCGATCCTCGCGCAGACCCCGCGGGCGGCCTGGCGGCACAGGCGGCCGTGAGGCCCGGGGCGTGAGGCCGGGGGCGAGCGACGCAGATCACCGCGCGCTCGGCTACATTGCGGCGTCGGGACTGGGTAACCTCAAGCCTTGACTGGATAAGTTACCGCTTAGTAAGTCCCGCCCGAGGAGCCCTCCCATGCAACTCGCCGCGATCATCGTGTCGCTGGTCCTGACCGTGGTCGGCGTCGCGCTGCTCGCCCGAGCCGTGGCGCAGATCTACCGCTTCGTGAAGCTCGGACAGCCCGTACCGGCCGGCAGCCGTACGGACGATCCGAAAGCACGAACGATCACCCTGGTCCGGGAGTTCCTCGGCCACAGCCGGATGAACCGCTGGGGCCTCGTCGGCTTCGCGCACTGGTTCGTCGCCATCGGCTTCCTCACCCTGCCGCCGACGCTGCTGCAGGCGTACGGACAGCTCTTCGAGGCCGACTGGGTGCTGCCGGTCATCGGCGGCTTCCTGCCGTTCGAGCTCTACATCGAGTTCATCGGCCTGATGACCGTGCTCGGCATCGTCATCCTGATGGGCATCCGCCTGGCGTCGCTGCCCTCGCGGGCCGGCCGCAAGTCGCGCTTCACCGGCTCCAAGGCCTGGCAGGCGTACTTCGTCGAGTACGTCATCCTCACCATCGGCCTCGCGATCCTGTGCCTGCGCGGCCTCGAGGGCGCGATCCACCACGTGGATTCGTACGAGCCGGCGTACTTCGTCTCGTACCCGCTGGTCCTGGCCTTCAAGGGGCTCTCGGCGAGCGCGCTGCAGAACGCCATCTACTTCACCGCGATGATCAAGATCGGCACGTCGCTGATCTGGATGATCGTGGTCTCGCTCAACACCAACATGGGTGTCGCCTGGCACCGCTTCCTCGGCTTCCCGAACATCTGGTTCAAGCGGAACGCGGACGGCGCGGTCGCGCTCGGCGCGCTCCAGCCCATGACCAGCGGCGGCAAGGTCATCGACTTCGAAGACCCGGGCGAGGACGACGTCTTCGGCGTCTCGCAGGTCGAGCAGTTCTCGTGGAAGGGCATCCTCGACTTCTCCACGTGCACGGAGTGCGGTCGCTGCCAGTCGCAGTGCCCGGCCTGGAACACCGGCAAGCCGCTGTCCCCGAAGCTCCTGATCATGTCCCTGCGCGACCACGCGCACGCCAAGGCCCCGTACCTGCTCGCGGGCGGCGGCAAGGACATGGAGGGCAACGAGAAGGCCACGCCGGAGCAGTTGGCGAACGTGCCCGCTTCCGCCCTCGCGGAGGCCGAGCGCCCGCTGATCGGCACCGCCGAGGAGAACGGCGTCATCGACCCGGACGTGCTGTGGTCCTGCACGAGCTGCGGTGCGTGCGTCGAGCAGTGCCCGGTGGACATCGAGCACATCGACCACATCGTCGACATGCGGCGCTACCAGGTGATGATCGAGAGCGCGTTCCCGTCGGAGGCGGGCACGATGCTCAAGAACCTGGAGAAGAAGGGCAACCCCTGGGGCCTCGCGAAGAAGCAGCGGGTCGAGTGGACCAAGGAGGTGGACTTCGAGGTCCCGATCATCGGCAAGGACGCGGAGGACCTCTCCGAGTTCGACTACCTCTACTGGGTCGGCTGCGCCGGCGCGCTGGAGGACCGGGCCAAGAAGACCACCAAGGCCTTCGCGGAGCTGCTGAACATCGCGGGCGTCAAGTTCGCGATCATGGGCGGCGACGAGAAGTGCACCGGTGACTCGCCGCGCCGCCTGGGCAACGAGCCGCTCTTCCAGCAGCTCGGCCAGGAGAACGTGGCCATGCTGAACATGGCGTTCGGCGAGGACGACGACGACCCGGCGACGAAGAAGCCGAAGTCGGCGAAGCGGATCGTCTCGACCTGCCCGCACTGCTTCAACACGATCGCGAACGAGTACCCGCAGCTGGGCGGCGAGTACGAGGTCATCCACCACACGCAGCTGCTCCAGCACCTGATCGACGAGGGCCGGCTCACCCCGGTCACCCCGGTCGACGGGCTGATCACGTACCACGACCCGTGCTACCTCGGCCGCCACAACAAGGTCTACACGCCCCCGCGCGAGATCATGTCGGCCGTGCCGGGCCTGCGGCAGCAGGAGATGCACCGCCACAAGGAGCGGGGCTTCTGCTGCGGCGCCGGTGGCGCCCGGATGTGGATGGAGGAGCGGATCGGCAAGCGCATCAACAACGAGCGCGTCGACGAGGCCCTGTCCCTGAACCCGGACATCGTGTCGACGGCGTGCCCGTTCTGCCTGGTGATGCTGACCGACTCGGTGAACGGCAAGAAGAACGACGGCCAGGCGCAGGAACACGTCCAGGTGGTGGACGTGGCGCAGCTGCTGCTGGAGTCGGTGAAGACGCCGGAGCCGGTGGTGGTTGAGGAAGAGCCGGAGCCGGAGCCGGAGCCGGCGGCGAAGCCGGTGACGGAGGCCGCGAAGCCGGCCGCCGAGGCTCCGGCCGAGGCCGAGGCGGCGAAGCCCGTGGCCGAGGCGCCTGCGCCGAAGGCGGACACGGACGCGAACGCGGAGGCGGACGCGAACGCGGACACGGACAAGGACGCGGAGGTTCCGGCGGAGCCGGAGGCCGACGCCGGGGCGAAGTAGCCCGCGCAGCGCACGCCGGAACGGCCCGTCCCCCCTGGGGACGGGCCGTTCCGCTGTCCGGGGACCGTCCCGGACCCCACCCCGAGACCGCCCTCCAGGTACCCCCTAGGGGATGTCACAGGTCAGCCGCAAAGGCTGCCACTTCCGGCACCCCGGCCACCGCGCCGCTCCGGAGCGGGTACTTTCGATCACGTGGCTGGATTCAGGATCGGACGCGGCCGGGACAACAACCGCACCCCGCAACAACCCCCGCGGCAGCAGCCGTACGGTCAGCAGCAGGCGCCCCACCAGGGGCCGCCGGCATCCGCACCGTACGGCCAGCAGCCCTACGCTCCCCAGCAGTGGCCCCAGCAGGCCGCCGCCGGGGACCACGGCGAACCCGAGTACTTCGACCCGCACGGCGGCCACGGCCCCGGGCAGGGTCCGGGGTACGGGCACGGTCCGGGACCCGGGGCCGGGAACCCGAGCGACGCCCCGGGATACACCCAGGCCTTCGCCATCGGCGAGGACCCGTACCCGTACAACCAGGGCGCCACGTACCAGGCGGGCGCGGCCCAGGCCGCCGCCCCCACCGGTCCGCGGCTGCCGTGGAAGGAACTGCTGCGCGGCATCGTGCTGCGGCCGGGGCCGACCTTCCTGCAGATGCGCGACTACGCCGTCTGGGGGCCGGCGCTGGTCGTGACCTTCCTCTACGGCCTGATCGCGGTCTTCGGCCTAGACGACGCCCGCAAGGACGTCATCAACGCGACCCTCTCGAAGGCCGTCCCGATCGTGCTGTCGGCGGGCGTGGCCTTCGTGATCTGCGGCCTGATCCTCGGCGCCGTCACGCACACCCTGGCCCGCCAGCTGGGCGGCGACGGGGCCTGGCAGCCGACGGTGGGACTGTCGATGCTGGTGATGACCCTGACGGACGTCCCGCGCCTGCTGTTCGCGATGTTCCTGGGCGGCGACAACATGCTCGTACAGGTGCTGGGCTGGGCCACCTGGGTGGCCGCCGGCGCCCTCCTCACCTCGCTGGTCGCCACGTCGCACGACCTGCGGTGGCCGAAGGCCCTGGGCGCGTCGGCGATCCAGCTGGTCGCCCTGCTGTCGATCATCAAGCTGGGCACGATCTAGCGCGCACACGCACGCACACCCGCGGCGCGCACGGCGTCCGGAACGGAGAGGGGCCCCCGGGGCGGGGGGGGGCGGGGGGGGGGCGCCCCGGGGCCCGGGCACGGGGGGGGGCGCGGGAC
>NZ_JBSGWY010000018.1:37589-39496 GCF_053609145.1 Streptomyces sp. NPDC054961
GGGTCCGCCGGGGGCACATCCTCAGCGGGGCACGGATCGCCCGCCCCCCCGCACCCCCCCCCGGGGCCCCCCGCGCGACCGTCCCGGCGGGGGCCCGGCGGCGGGGGCGCGCCCGGGCCCCGCCCCTCTCGTGCACGGCACGTGCGTGCGGGACGCTCAGGCGTGACGTGGCGTGAGGCTCAGGCGTCGAGAACCTGTCCCTCACGCTTCACCACGGGCGGTTCGACCGACCAGGGGAAGTTGATCCACTCGTCGGTCTTCTTCCACACGTACTCGCACTTCACGAGCGACTGCGACTTCTCGTAGATCACGGCCGAGCGGACCTCGGCGACGTGCCCGAGACAGAAGTCGTGCACCAGCTTCAGCGTCTTGCCGGTGTCGGCGACGTCGTCGGCGATCAGGACCTTCTTGTTGGTGAAGTCGATCGCCTCGGGGACGGGCGCCAGCATGACCGGCATCTCCAAGGTCGTCCCCACGCCGGTGTAGAACTCGACGTTCACCAGGTGGATGTTCTTGCAGTCCAGCGCGTACGCCAGGCCGCCCGCGACGAAGACACCGCCACGGGCGATGCTCAGGATGACGTCGGGCTCGTAGCCGTCGTCGGCGATCGTCTGCGCCAGCTCGCGCACGGCGCGGCCGAAGCCCTCGTAGTCGAGGTTCTCGCGCACTCCGTCACTCATGCCTCGTGCCTCACCTGGGTGCGGTGGAAGTTCTGGAAGGACCGCGAGGCCGTCGGGCCGCGCTGGTGCTGGTACCGGGATTCGTACCGCTCGCTCCCGTACGGGAACTCCGCGGGCGAGCTGAGCCGGAACAGGCACAGCTGTCCGATCTTCATACCAGGCCAGAGCTTGATCGGCAGCGTGGCGAGGTTCGACAGCTCGAGGGTCACATGCCCGGAGAACCCGGGGTCGATGAAACCGGCGGTCGAGTGCGTCACCAGGCCGAGGCGGCCCAGGCTGGACTTCCCCTCCAGCCGTGAGGCGATGTCCTCGGGCAGCGAGATGACCTCGTACGTCGAGGCGAGCACGAACTCACCCGGGTGGAGGATGAACGCCTCGTCCCCCTCCGGCTCGACCATCCGGGTCAGATCCGGCTGCTCGGTGGCGGGGTCGATGTGGGCGTAGCGGTGATTCTCGAACACCCGGAAGAACCGGTCGAGACGTACATCGATGCTGGAGGGCTGCACCATCGACTCGTCGAAGGGGTCGATGCGAACCCGTCCGCTGTCGATCTCGGCCCGGATGTCTTTGTCAGAGAGAAGCACGTCCCGAGGATACGCAGAGCGCGGGGACCGCCCCAATCGAGGCGGTCCCCGCGCGCCGGTGTCTATCGCTTCGCCGCAGCCCCCACGGGCACGGCATGCCGCAACCGCGCGCAGCGCGGACACCGCAACAGCCGTCCCGGCCCGATCCGGCCGGCACCGAGGTGCTGCAGCGGGAACGAAGCGGTGCTGAATACGTGCCCTTCGGCACAACGGACGACGGTGTGCTCCATCGAGTCCCTTTCCCCAACTAACCGTACTGCGATGAATCGCCACATTAGGGGATGAACGAGACCCGGCTCCAGCCGCCGCTCCGCACGCACAAGGTACGCCCCAACTCCCGCCCCCACGAGCCTCCGTGCACCACACACACGAGCGCGCCCCCCGGGTGAATTCACCGGGGGGCGATCATGGGGTAGGGTGAGGAACGATACGGATCCAGGCAACTGGACAACCGTGCGGATGTAGTTTAATGGTAGAACATGAGCTTCCCAAGCTTATAGCGCGGGTTCGATTCCCGTCATCCGCTCTTGAGAGAAGGGGGCGGGGGGGGGGCCGGGGGCCCGGTTTTTGGTTTTAGGCACAAAACCACCCCACCCACAAACCAGCCCCCTCCCCCACACCCCGCCCCCCGCCGCGGGCCCCC
>NZ_JBSGWY010000018.1:39506-87349 GCF_053609145.1 Streptomyces sp. NPDC054961
ATTTTTTTCGCGGGTGTTCTTTCCCCTTAATCCGATTTTGAGAGACCCCCCCGGACAGCGACGGGGCCCTTCTTTGTTGTCTAGACCTCTCTACCCCTCCCGTGCCAGATCCGTGCCAGAACCGGAAGCCCTGGCCCGCAGCGTCTGCACCCTGGCAGCGATCCCGGCGGCGACCTCCTTCTGCCGCTCAAGGTTGGAGTGCTGGTAGATCATGGCCGCCTTCTCCGAGGACTGGCCGGCCCGCACCATCGTGTCCTTCAGCGTCGCCCCGGACTGCGTCGAGAGCGTGTGCCCGGTGTGACGAAGGTCGTAGAGCGTGAACCCCGCAGGCAGTCCCACCTTCTTCCGGGCTTTCTTCCACTTCCGTCCAAAGGTCGTCCGCCGAAAGGGGGCGCCCCGCTCCCCCACGAACAGCAGCCCGTCCGGCTTTTGCTCCGCGTACAGATACATGTGGAGCTTGAGATCACCCTTCATGAAGTCCGGCAGCACGATGAACCGCTTACCTGCCTCCGACTTGGTCTCCCCGGGCGCACGCTTCCCGGTATTCAGCTCGGGCTCGGCGGACCGCACCCAAACACCGACGTTGGCGAGGTCGACGTCGTGCCGCCGCAGGGCCGCCTGTTCCTCCGGCCGAGCCGAGCCATAGGCAGCGATGTAGACAAGCAGCGGCCATCGCGCTCCCAGCTCACGGGCGAGCGCGTCGACCTGCTCGACCGTGGCGGTCTGCCGCTCGGCGGGCGACTCCTTCCCGGCGCCTTTGATCCGGCAGGGGTTGCGGCGGATCAACTCGTCATCGGCAGCAGTGCCCATGATCGCTTTGAGCAGCCGGTACGCCTTGGCGACGGTCGTGGCCCCGGTCTCGTTGAGCCGCTCGGCCCGCCAGGTCCGCACCCGGGGCGGAGTGATCTCGTCGAGGTCCCACTCCTCGAAGGTGGGCAGCAGATGAATCCGCAGGAGCCGCCGGTACAGCTCATCCGTCGTGGCGGCGAGCCCCCGCTCCTGCACCCACTGGAGCGCGTACGTCTTGAAGTTGACCGCCCCGGCTTCCGGGTCGCGCCAGTCCCCCTTATTGATCTCGGTCTGCTTCTCGGCGAGCCAGTCGTCCGCGTCCTTGGTCGTCGCGAACGTCTCGGGCGCCGGACGCATGACACCGTCGGGACCGGGATACCGAGCTTGGAACCGTCCGGACGGCAACTTCCGAATGGCTCCGAACGTGCGCTTCTTGCCCTTGCGGTTGCCCATCAGGCGGCCCTCCGGAAGCGGGAGCGCTGCGGCCAGCGCGGCTCGACGGTGTGCGCAGCGATGTACTCGTTCACCGCGCTCTCGGCGATCCGCACGTGGGTGCCGACCTTGACGTACCGGATGCGCCGCTCGGCGACGAGGCGTCGCGGGAACCGGACGGTGGTGCCGAGCAGTTCGGCGACCTGGACGATGTTCAGGTAGCGCTCATTCATGCTGCTCTCCTTGCAGGGCTTCGCGGGCCGTCTGGCGGTTGAGCTGGATGTCACGCGCGATGGTCGCGGCGAGTACCGACTCCCCCGGGCTGTGGCCGTGGCCGGCGTACTGCCAGGAGGCGAGGACGAGCACGGTGTCCGGCTCGACGTCGTCCAGGCCACGGGCTTCGCGTTCCTGCGCGGCGCGGTAGTCGGCGCGGGGCGCCGCCGCGGGTACCGGCTCGGAAGCGGAGTTCTCCGTTCATGGAGCAGCTGACGAGCAAGACCCTCGGCAATGCCGTCGAGCTCATGAGCGAAGACGAGAGGGCCGAGCTCGAACGGCTGCTCGGCCTCATGACCGAGGCCCCTCTGCCCTTCACCGCCTACACCTTCTGAACAACGTCACCGGGGCCAACGCAACTCAGCGTTGGCCCCGGTGACATGTCTGGATGTCCGTACGACTGAACCCGCGCGCACTCCCTGCACCGCGCAGCTGCGCCAGGCAGCCGAATACGGCCCAGGTCGGCGCGGCGTCGACCAGGACTGTTCCATGGAGGCCGAATTTGAACCCCACACGGACCCGGAGGATGCACTGCGCGCGGTCCGGAGGGCCCTGTGTGATACCACCTAGTGCGGGCGACCGCCCCTACCGAGGCGCTGAAGATCTTGAGAGGTGAGCGGGATCCCTGCTCCGGACTATGACTTCGTCAGCTTGTCCCCCTACGACTTCGAGGTGTTCGTTCGGGACCTGCTCTCTGCGCAGGATCGCCTGATCTACTCGACCTATCGGGTGGGTGCCGACGGAGGGATCGACCTGAAGGCGGCCACGGACAAGGGCTGGGTAGTCGCGCAATGCAAGCACACGCCTTCGGCGGACAAGAGCTCTATCCTCCGAGCCGCCCGGAGCGAGGCAGGCAAGGCGGCTGGCATGGGCTTCACCCCTGTCCGCTACGTCTTCGTCACGTCTGCTGAACTCACCCCTGGTACTGAGAGGGAGACACAGGAGGCCCTGGCTGGTGTCGCCGATACGGTGGAGGTATACGGACGGGGCTGGCTCAATGCGGTGCTCGCCCAGCACCCCGAGGTCGAGCGGCGTCATTTCAAGTTGTGGGTCTCTTCGACACAAGCGGTACGCGCCATGCTCCAGGACGGCGTCTTCCTGCGCGGTGAGTCCAGGATCCAGCGCATCGAGCGCAACTACTTGCGCTTCGTGCATCACGCCACATGCAGCGTCGCCGAGATGGCACTTGAGGAGCACGGCTGCGTTCTTTTGAGCGGGGCGCCCGGTGCGGGCAAGACGACGATCGCCGAGTACCTGCTGTTGCTGTGGTGGCACCGCGGCTTCCGGGTTGTCGTCGACCCGCGGACCGTCGATCAGTGGTGGGCATGGCTTGGGGACGACACTCCGACTGTCTTCTTCTTCGACGACGTGTGGGGCCAGACACACCATCAGGACCACGGCTCACGTCACCATGACGCGGACGTGTCCGAGTTCATCGAGTCGATAGTGGAGCAGCAGACCGGCAGCACTGCATCCAAGGTTTTGATCATGACAAGTCGGGCGCAGGTGTTGCAGGACACGGTGCGCCTGAGCGACGCCTCCCGCCGCGCGGTCGAACGGCTCGCGCGCTGTCACGTTCCAGTGAAGCGCCTGCCCTACGACGTCCGCAGTCGGATGCTGTTCAACCATGTCCACCTGTCCGTCACCAATCCCCAGACCCGGCAGGACCTTTCCGTGGGGTCCTGGTGGCAGCGGGTAGCCAGCCATCAGAACTGCTCTCCTCGTCTGATCGAGATCGTCGTGCAGCGCAGCAGGACGAAGAGCGCACCGGATCTGATCGCCGATCTCGAGGACGCTCTGGAGAACCCTCACGAGATCTGGGGGGCAAGCTTCCGTGCGCTTCCTTCGCTCGATCAGCAGTTGCTGTTGACCATGTCGCTGATGGATTCGCAGTTGGTGGAGTGGCGGGAGGTCGTCCGGCGGCTGGGGAGCATCCCGTCGTCGGAGCCCCTTATCGATGCCGCAGTCGAGCGGCTCAACGGATCGTGGATCACGAAGGGTCTCCATGCCGGGGGTCAGAGTCTGGCTTTGGCCGATCCCAGCCAACGGGACTTCCTCATACAACATCTATCCACGAGCCCCGGTGCGATGACCTCCATCATCAAGAATGCGGTGAAGTTCGATGATCTGATTCCTGTGTGCAGGCGGGGAGAGGCACCAGAGCTGGAATTCAACCTGCGGCTATTCTCAGTCGGCGAAGACCTGTTCCGTCGTGTTCTCGACACGTGCGCCCAAGAGCTGCTGGCCCGGCTAAGGGAACTGTGGGACCTCTACCCGTGTGATGTCGCGGACCACGCCTACGGGGACTCTCGGGACCTGCCCTCGCTCGTTGAAGCCCTGACGCTGACCGTGCGCTTTCACGGTGACCGCCATGAGGCTGCGGGGGCAGCGCTGCCGGCCGACTGGTTTGCCGGCGCGCTCTCCCGTCTCGCGCGGCTGGTCGAGGACCTGGACATGACGTCCACCGGACCGCTGGCCGAACTAGTGACAGAGCTCGCTGCAACGACCGAGAGCGCCACTCCCATCTGGTCAGCACATCACGCGCTCCTCGACCCGATCTCCCGGCTCCGCGACGTGATCACGCACACCTGGGCCCGGCACGAACCGCGAATCGGTCGTCACCAGGGCGCTGGTTACGAAGAAGACTTGGCTGAGACGCTGATCCGCTACGCCAACTCCCTAGCCGAACTCGGTCTCAGACCAACTATCGACACGTACTCGCCCGCCGATATCGACGCCCACCTGGCACGTCAGATCAACGACTACAACCCTGATGACGTCGCTGAGCAAATCGACTCCATCGAGAACGTCGTCGGATGGGACTTCACTGACACCCGCGAGCGTCTGTCCCGTCTGCTCGTCGACGAGGGCAAGCCGACGCTGCCCGCTCCCAGGCCGGCTCCCCCGATACTCCCCCGTCCCACCCCAGTGACCGCGCCTCCGGCCGACACCACTGCCTCCGTGGCAGCCTTGTTCCGGTCTCTGGGCACCTCATCGGTACCTGGAAGGACGTAACCTCTGGCGTCTTCAAGAAGGGTGTAGGGCTAGACCACGCCCCCGGCCTCGAGCGTGCCAGCACCGATGGCGCCCCGAAGGACGTGGGCGATCTCCTCGGGCTTGAGGTCGATGCTGTCCAGCCCTTCTCCGGTCAGCGGGATCTCCTCCAGGGCGTATTCGCCGCGTCCCTCGGCGCTGAACTCGGGGCCGGTGCGGTCTTCGAAGGACCCCGTCGTGATGCGGGCGGGGTAGAAGGGCTGACGTTCGTCGTCGGACTCCATCGTGTACAGGAGGCGGACGATGTCGGCCTCCCCCGCGATCTCCTCGCGGATCTCCCGGTGGAGTGCGGCCTCCCGGGACTCGTCGCTCTCCTCGACCCCACCACCGGGCAGCACCCAGTACCCGGGGATCCCGGGCTTGGTGCGGCGGATGACCAGCATCATGTCGTCCGCGGTGACGAGGACGGCTCGGACTCGTTCCTTCATCTCGGCCTGTCTCCTTGGCTGTTGACGCTCAGCGAGGAATGACGCCTGTCACTTCCTCCGCGCGCCGGCGCAACAGTGGAGCCAGCTCCACGTACCAGCCACGGCCGACAGCCTGAAGCATTTCGGCGAGAGCGATCTGTTCGCCGATCCGGCCGGCGGGTGTGTCCAGGACGTCGGCGAACTCGGTGCGGATGCGTGTGGCCACGGCGGGGACGCGGAGGCTGTTGACGTAGAGCATGGCCGGGTCGTAGCCGACGGGGACGGCGCCCCAGCGTTCCCAGTCGAGGATTACGAGGGGGTAGTGGGTGAGGTTGGCCCACTGGAGATCGGCGTGGCCGGTGACGCGTTCGGTGATGGTCGGCGCGGGGATGCCGAGGAACTCGGGGAACACGCGGTCCGCCCAGGACTGCCGGATGGTCTCGCGGGGCGGCTCGGCAGCGCTGAGGGCGTCCAGGCTCTCCCGCAGCGTCGCCCACCAGGAGTCCGGGAGACCTGGGTCCTCGGTGAGGTCGGGAGTTTCCGGGGAGATGACGGGCTGGGCGACGTAGTCGATCAGCTCGGCCTCGAAGACGTACTCCCCGGCCTCCCATCGGTCCAGGTCGTGGAGGTGGGGGCGGGACACCTTGTCCGAGACCCGTTCCTCGGCGAGCGCGATGCCCTCGTTCCGGGTGGTGGGGGTCTTGGCAGCTTCACCGCAGTGGACGCGGAGCCAGTGGCCGTTCTCTGTGCGGGAGCCGACGGTCCGGCCGAGCCATCCCCAGGACAGCGGGCCCGTCGGAGCGGTGGCCAGATGTGAGGATGCGGTGGCGAGGGCGTCCTCCATGCGGGCCCTGGTGGTCTCATCCTTGGGCGAGTACATCGGTGACCCTCCTGAGCTGGTCCGGTTCGAGCGGGGAGGCGATGGCCTCTTTGGCGGCCTTCCAGTGCTGCGGCGTACTGGCGGACAGCAGTACCACGTCCAGGCTCGGGCAGGACGCCGCAGCCAGGAGGCAGGCGGCGGCCGGGCTGGCGCCGGGTCGGATGAACTCGGCGAGTTCGGGTGTGGCCAGGTCGAGGAGTTCGCCGCCGTGGAGGGGTGAGGAGCCGAAGGTAAGCAGGCCGGCGGCGCGAGCCTGGACGAGCGGGCCCCGCCCGCCGAGGGCGAGTGCTATCGGGCGGACCATGACGAGGCTGACCGGCTGCTGGATCGCGCCGAGGTGGTGTTCACCCGATCCGGCGGCCTCTTTGGCCAGGCCGAGGAGTTCGGGGACGGTGAATGCCTCGTGCTGGAAGCCGGACCAGGTGGCCACTCCGTACCCGGCGATGCGGCCTTCGGTGGCGTACTCCTCCAGCTCGCAGAACACGTCGCGCAGCCGTGCGTGCAGCACCCCACGGTCCTGGTGGGCGTGCTCGGGGTTGTGGACGAACACGATGTCGGCGCGGCCCAGGGTCGCGAGGGAGCGATCGGTCTGCCAGCGGGTGAAGCCTGGGTGGAGGCTGTGGCCGACGGCGGCTTCCTCGGGCGTGAGGACTCCGGCCGCCACCGCGGCCTCGCCTTCCTGCCGGGTGAAGAACCCGGTCTTCGTCGCGACCATCGCACGGGGGTAGTCGGCGATGACCGGGCCTAGTGTCTGATGGGCCGTGGCGTAGTTGGGTGCCGTGTCCAGCCAGACCAGCCCGTCGGAGCACGCGGTGCGCGCCGGCTCCTCGACGGTGCGCACCCGGTACGTCCCGAGCCCGAGGGCGGCGGTCACCTGGGCGCCCCGATCACTGCGGCGGCCTGTCCACCGACCAGGGCCGAGACGACCTCGGCGCTCTGGGCAACGGTGAGACCGGATGCGGCGGCGAGGTCCCCGAGCGTGACTGGCGGCCCGCTAGCCAGGCGGTCCAGCAGCGGTGCAGCGGGCAGTGCGAAGGTCCACTCGCGCCCGGCGCCGGAGAAGGTCACCGTCTCGGCGTCCTGGTCCACCCGGGCGCGGGGCACGGTGACCTGGACGGTGATCCCGGGCTCGGGCGGAACCGTCGCCAGGTGTGGCAGGGAAAGGCGCGGGTGCCCCGGGTGTGTGGTGTCCAGCGACCTCTCCCACCGGTCCAGAACCGCCGGGTTCTCCAGAGCGGCCAGCACCTCCTTGCGTAAGGCGCCCAGGTAGTCCGCCCGCTCTTCGGGGGTGCTGAAGCGGGGGATGTCGGAGCGGACGGTTGCGCTGGTCCGGAGGTCGTCGCACAGCCATCCCAGGAACTCGGCACCGGTCTGCGTGGCCAGCCCGAAGGTGAGGTGGAGCGATGCGGTGCCCTGGTCGGCGCTCACCGCGTGCCACCAGCCGCGCGGCAGATAGAGCAGGTCGCCGGCCGTCAGGACCACGTCCGCGATCGGCTCGCCCGTCGGGGCCTCGGGGGCTTCGACGTCACGCCAGGCTGGTGCCTGCCGGGTGGGGCCGTAGATCTTCCACCGCTTGGAGCCTTCAAGTTGGAGGACCACGACGTCGTGGTCGTCCCAGTGAGTACCGAAGCCCTCTTCGGACGTCCAGGAGGCGTACGCGTTGGCCTGGACGGGGGTCCGGAAGAGCCGTTCGAGGCCGGCGGCGGCTGCCCGGACGGGCGGGTGGATCTGGTCGATCGCGTCGATGACGAGGGATGCGCCCTCGGCGAGGCGCGCGTGGAACTCCGTCGGCTGCGGCTGGTACCAGGACACCCCGCGCCGGTTCGTGCGCAGGACGGAGTAAGCCGTCGCGGGGACGGCCTCCCCCGCGCGGGAGAGTCGCATGCGGGGCGGCTCCAGCCGGTGCGCGGCAACGATCTCGTTGATGTCGCCCCAGGTCAGCAGGGTGGGCATGGCGGTGCCGGCTGAACGGATCACTGCGTGGGCGCGAAAACACGTCTGGGCGAGGAACGTGTCCCCGCCCAGACGCTGCGCCCACGATGCGGAATCAATCACCGTGGGTCTCCTCGGTCGATCAGGTGTCGTTCATGTCCGACTTGCCACCGGTGTTGTCCGAAGCCTCTTCGGCGCGCGACCGCGCCGCGTTGATCCGGCGGACACCGATCAGCAGACCGCTGGCCTGCTCGGTGGGAGCGTTCTCGTTCATCCCGTACTCCTTCCTGATCCTTGATGTGGCCCGTAGGGGTTCCTGCGGGAAATCTGGGGGTGGGGATGGTGCTGCGCGTGCACCCGCGGGGTCAGCGCCCGGTATCGCCGGCGAGGACGAGAGCGACCACCAGGACGCAGGTGACTGCGATGTAGAGCAGGACTCCGAGCTGTTGGCGCCATCCCCGCAGCGCCCTGCGGTTCAGCCTCGCTCCAGGCTGGAGGGGTCCTTGACGATCCACTCCGAGCCTCCGCCCTCGGGCCGGGCGAAGACCGCGTTCGCGTACGAGACACGGGTGGCCGGGTCTTCGTACTCGCCGATGAACTGGACGATGCCCCGCCGGTTCTCCAGCGGGTCGAAGACCGGCGTTCCTTCGCTGACCCAGCCGGGCACGGTCTGACGCTGGCGCGGACGGATCTGAGGGGCCACGGCTCTCTCCTTGGGCTCGTGCTGGCTCTTCGCTCCGGGGGACGCAGCGGGCCGCAGGTGCGACATGGGGTACGGCCTTGCGACCCGCTGCGAGGGGGAGGCCGCCTTTCCCGGGCGGCTGTGACCAGTCAACTGCCGTACGCGTTTGAATGGATGGGCCAGAAGGCATGGCCATTCCGGGGACATGGCCAGGTTTTATGGCCAGGCTGGGATCAGGGCTCTGCCGACGGTCGGGGGATGGCGATGATGACCACGAACGAGGGCGACGGCGTGGAGCCGATCGGGCCGCTGCTGCGGCGCCTGCGCATGGCCGGCGGACGCACACAGGAGGGTCTGGCGGCCGATCTCTCCGCGCGGCGGGGGTACCCGCTGGAGCAGGGCGCGGTCTCCAGGTGGGAGACCCACGAGCGGCTGCCGGACCCGGCTTCACGGGCGCTGCTGGCCGCGGAGTTCGGCGTACCGGAGGAGGAGCTCCGCCGGGCCGTCGCTCTCGCCCGGCGCCTTCGCCGACAGGAGCAGAAGGACCAGACCGACCAGGAGAACGAAGTGTTCGACCGCCGCGGATTCATGACGGCTTCGGCCGGCGCCGGGATCGCCGTCATACAGCCCTCTTCCCTGCTCTCGTCAGGACGGAGGATCGGAGCCGACGTTCCAAGGCAGTTGAGCCAGCGCACCGCCCGGCTCCGGCGCCTCGACGACTTCGTGGGCGGTGGCGACACCTACCAGATGTACGTCCGGGAGCTGGCGACCACGACCCGGCTGGCCGACGAGGGGGTCTACAGCGAGGCGACCGGCCGGGGGCTGCGCGGGATCATCGCTGAACAAGCCCAACTCGCAGGCTGGGCAGCGTACGACGCGGGCCAGTACGAGGAGGCCCGCGGGCACTACCTGACCGCCTTGGCCGCATCACGCACGGCCGAGGACAGCTCCCTGGAGGGCAACTCGCTGGCCTTCCTCGCGTACCTGGAATGGACCGTGGGCGGCGACTCCGGGATCCGCTTCGCCACAGCCGCGTACGAGGCGCTCGGTTCGGGAACGGCACCCGTCGTACGGGCGCTGCTGGCCGACCGACTGGCCTGGCAGCACGCGACCTCGGGGAACGCCCGGGAAGCGGACTACGCCCTGAGCCTCGCCGAGGAAGCGATCCACGAGCCCGGCGACGAGCCGGGCCCCGACTGGGCGTACTGGGTGGACCGCGACGAGATCGCGATCATGACGGGCAGGTGCTGGTCCGAGCTGCACCGGCCTCTGCGGGCGATCCCGGCACTGGAGGACGCCCTCGGCCGGTACGACGACTCCCGTTCTCGCGACAAGGCGCTCTACCTGTCGTGGCTGGCGGCGGCCTACCTGGACGCCGGCGAGATCGAGCACGCGACCGCGATCACGACCCGGGTGTTCGACCTCTCCGAGGGACTCGCCTCGATCCGGCCGATGGTGCGGGCCCGCCTGATGGTCAAGCGACTGGAGCCCCACCGGTCCCTCGCCCCGGTCGGAGCGCTGCTGGAACGGGCCAAGGGTTAGCGGGTGGCCCGCGTGATCCAGTCCAAGTACTCGGCTCGGCCGGCGTCGATGGTGAAGGCGATGACCTCGGGCGAGTCGTAGGGGTGGTTGTCCACCAAGTGCTTCTCCAGCGCTTCGCGCCGATCGCCAGCCGTACGGAAGGTCACCTGGAACTCGGTCCCCTCGGAAACTTCTCCGAGGTGCCGGTACGTCGTCTCGATGGGTCCGGTCACCTGCCCGGAAGCGGCCAGATTCGCCTCCACTGCCGAGCGCGACAGCTTCCGCGCCGCGTCCTGATTGTCCACGGTCGTGATCACGATCAAGAAGTCAGCCATGGGGGCAACGTACCCGCCCCCGCCATGCACCTGGGAAGGAACGATGTGGACCGCCGAAACTTCATCGTCGCGTCCGAGGTGCTGACAGAGGATGGGTGTTTCGCGGCAGGTCGCGTCCCGGCCTCACGCCGGCTTGGGGCGATACCGCTCTCGGCAGGCCGATATTTGAACGGCAGTTGACACTCCCCACATCGACGACGGTCCGCTACCGGACCCGGGGATTGCTCGCAACTCGTACGGGCTTTGTCAGTGGCGGGTGGTAAGCCTGTTCTTCAGCCAATCAGCTTCTCGGGTGAAGGGCGAAAAGAATGGCGGGAGAGCGCTACGTCGACCACAAGGTCCTCAAGGCATTCGCGCAGAGCAAAGTGAACGTGCCGCCGGGGGAGGCGAAGGAGCGCCGCCGGCAGGTGAACCACCTGCGGCAGCGACTGGAGGACTACATCGCTGCCCATCCGGACTTCGACCTGGTGAAGCTCCGCGCATCCGGCAGCACAGCCAAGCACACGGCGATCCGACGCAAGAGCGGCACGGGGTCCGACGCGGATGTTGCCGCCTACCTGCGCACCTCGAACACCGACATCGACGTCTCGACCATGCTGACCTGGCTACGAGACCGCTGCATCGAGGTCTACGGCGCAACGAAAAATGAGGACGACTTCAAACCATCGGACCACGCCGTCGGGATCACCATGAGCAGTGGTTTGAAGATCGACGTCGTGCCCGTGCTCTACACCGGCGAACCGGACGACAGGGGGTACCTGGTCACCGCTGACGGCACCAAGGTGCTCACGTCGGTCACGCTGCACCTGCAGTTCATGACGACGCGCAAGGACAAGGCCGGCGACGGGTACCGAGAGGTGATCCGGCTGCTGAAGGCGTGGATCCGCCAGAGCAAGGAGGCCGACACGGAGCTGCGCTGCAAGTCGTTCCTGATCGAACTCTTGGTGGCCCGCCTGTGGGACGTCGGCTGGAACGGCAAGCCCCTCCAGGTCGACGACTACCCGGCAGCGATCGAACAGGTGCTCTCCTTCATCGTCCGCACTGGCCTGAAGACACCGATCGTCTTCACCGACTACTACAAGACGGACGCGGTGAATGCGACGACGGAGCCCATCCAGATCTGGGACCCGGTAAACCCGGAAAACAACGTCGCGCGCGGCTACACCGAACAGCACCGCCAGCGGCTGGTGGACCACGCCAGGAACACCCTCGACACCATCTCGATGGCCGCCTACGCGGCCACGAAGGGCGAGGCGCTCGACGCCTGGCGCGAGCTGTTCGGCCCCACCTTCCCGGGAGAATGACCATGACCGGCTCGTACTCCAGGTCCGCCTCCGCCTCGTTCACGATCACCGACGCCCGCTACGTCGGAGGCAGAGTCGGCGCCGACCTACGCCTTCTGCACAACCTCTACGGCAAGCCCGAACTCGACAGCATCGAGAACTACGCCGAGGAGGTGGCAGTCCTTCTCAACCGCGGGTTCCTCGACACCGTCGACTACGGGTTCCGCGACACGGGCACCAACGCCTGGAGACTCCGCCTGCGCTACAAGGCCACGGTCGGCGGCCAGCTCACCGACTCACGTCCCGGCAGCTTCCCGGACCCGGTCGATCTCACCGGCTATGGCTTCTACAGCTTCCTGACCTACAGCTCCGCCTTCTTGCTCCTGACCAGCAGCGAGCAGACCGGGGTCAAGGAGGCGTTGCCGATTTCCCGGACGACGGGCACCACCCCGAGCGCCCTCGCGGGCACTACCACCACGGGGCACGGTTACGCCCGCAACGGCGCTGGCGTCTCCCGAGACGTCTACCTCGCCTAGTCCAGCGCCACCAGCAGGAGGAACGAGCACGTGACCAGCCAGGACGACCTGTTCCACCCCGTCATCGAACTGCCCGAGCCCACCCGCCGCGCCCGCTACGACCGCCTGGTCGGCCTTGAGGCCGTGAAGCTGCGCCTGCGCAAAGAAGCCGCCCTCTTGGCGGACCCTCGCCGACTCAAAGCCTGGGCTGATACCCACCACGGCGGCGATGTCGCCGCTCTCACCCTCTTCGCGGACCGGGCGCCCCTGTTCGTCTTCGCCGGCGATGTCGGCTCCGGCAAGTCGGCGTTGGCCGAGTCCTTCGGCTGCGACCTCGCCGACTTTCTCGGCCTACCCGTCTACCTCTACCGCCTCAAGCTCGCCACCCGCGGCAGCGGCCTGGTGGGCGAGATGACCTCCCTCATCGGCGACGCCTTCACCCACATGCACGCGATGGGCAAGCGCGTGGTCGGCTCCCAGGGTGCGCGCGCTGTGCAGATCCTCGTCGTCGACGAGGCAGACGCCCTGGTCCAGTCCCGTGGGGCCCAGCAGATGCACCACGAGGACCGGGCCGGTGTTGATGCGTTCCTGGCCGGCATCGACAGCCTGGCCGGCGCCCAGCTCCCGGTCGTCGTCGTGCTGTGCACCAACCGGCTCGGCGCCCTCGACCCGGCCGTCATGCGCCGCGCGGCGGCCACCTTCACCTTCACCCGCCCTGGCGACGAGCAACGCCACACGGTCCTCACCCAGGCACTCGACGGCCTCGGCATCCGGCCGGAGACCGTCCGCAAGGTCGTCGAGCTCACCGGCCCCGCCAGCGACAGGCCCGGCTACACGTTCTCCGACCTCACCCAGCGCCTGGTCCCAGCCGCAGTCTTCCGCGCCTTTCCCGACCGACCGGTCACCGACGAAGACCTCCTCGCCCTCGCCCAGGAGCTGGAACCCACCCCCGTCTTCACCGAGGAGAGCTAATGACCCGTCTCCCCGCTCCTGGCCCCACCAGCGTTCGCACGACCGGCGACTACTACCAATGGCTTGTCGCCTGGGAGGCCTGCCTGACCCTCCTTCGCGAGACCGCCGCCCACCCGCGCAACCCCGTCCGCGCAGTCGGCGTCGAACTCGACGGCGCGGGCAACCTCGATGACGTCGTGCTGCTGCGGGACCTTCCGCCGCACACGTACAAGCAGGTCAAGTACGCGGTCGACAGCAGCACGCCGGTGAGCGAGGACTACCTGACCAAGCCCAGCGCCACCGGCGGCCCGTCAATCCTCAAAAAGATCGCCAGGACGTGGAAGGGGTTGACCGCGGACGGCGGAAACGCCGACCTGCGCCTGGTCACCAACCGGGCGGCCGACTCCAAGGACCTCCTGGTGGCCGGCCGCGACGCCCGAAGCGGCCTTCTGATGCCCAAGGCGGCCGTCGGCGGGGCGAAGTCGAATCGAGGAAAGGCCCGTGCCAAGTGGGCACAGGAGGCAGGGTTGACCGAGGCCGAGCTCATCGACCTCCTGTCAGTGCTGCGCTTCGATCTGTCTCTGGACATGGGCTTGTACCAGGAGAACCTGCGGCTCCTGATGGCCGTCACCGGCCTTCGCCACGACCAGCGGGCACTGGAGGAGGGGGCCGGTTGGATCGCCAAGATGGTCCGTGAGGGCCGACGTGAACTCACCCTGGCGATGGTCGAGGCCGCCGTCGCCGACCTGGATCTCAAGGCCGGACCCGCGCGGGCGATCCTGTCGATCGCCACTCTCAAGCCGGACCCACTGGCATCGGACGCCGACCACGCCATCGACTGGGTCGACCGCTTCGACGGCGACTCCGACTACACCAAGCGTCGCCCCCTGCCGCCGAACAGCTGGGCCCAGCTACAGGCGGATATTGAGGACGCACCGGGACGCCTGCCCGCCGGTACAACCGCCGTCTCCGTCACTGGCAGTATCCGTCTAGCGTCGGCTTTCCTGGTCGGCACCACCTTCCGCATGGTCACCGGGACCGACCTCGCGGCCGTGCAGCGCGGGAGAGCCGGAGCCCAGCTCTGGTCCACCAACGACCCGTTCGACACCGCCCTGGTCCCGGGAGCCATCGAGCACGAAATCGGCCAGGGCGACGAGATCGCTGTCGCCATCGCCGTCGCGACGGACCTCACCGAGGACGTCCTGGAGTACCTGCGGGAGCAGAACCTCCCCGTGGGCAAGCTCATCGTCCTCACCCCGCCGAGCAGCTCAGCGCAAGACGGCTCTGTTCCCGACAGCCCCGCCGCCAACGCCCTGGCGGTCGGCATCCGCGACCACCTCCGTCGCTCCACCCGCCGGGTCCGGCGCATGCACCTCTTCCTCGCCTGCCCCATGGGACTTGCTGTTCTACTGGGCAACCGGTGGAATCGGCTCTGCCAGACCGTCGTATACGAAGACATCAAGATCGACGACGGATACGAAGCGGCATTCACCGTCGAGGCATAGGCCACGCCTCAAAGCCGGCAGCGTCGGGCTGCTACGTGGCTCGACGCTGACTTCCGCTGCAATCCGCCCCACATGGCGCGGTAGGAGAGCGTCCTACAGAGACCCCCGGCAGCCCCCTGGGGGCAGCCGCTCAGTCGGCGCAGGTCACCGGCATCATGCGGATGGACACTGACCTTCACTGACAGGAAGCACCATGCTCGACTTTCACGAGTTGGCGCCGGACGGCGAGGACCTGGAACAACTGGTCCGCGAGTTGGCGTTGGCCCTCGGCTACAGAGCCAAGTGGTCCGGCCGGGGAGCAGACGGCGGACGCGACCTCCTTCTCGAGGAACCCGGGGATTCTCTGCTGGGGGCGAAGACAAGGAACTGGGTGATCTCGTGCAAGCACATGGCCCACGCCAGAGATGGTGCTGGACGCTCGGTTAATGGTGAGGACGTTGGGAGCATCGGCGGCATCGTGGACGCCGTCGCTCAGCATGACGCCGACGGCTTCCTTCTCGTCTGCTCTACCCAGCCCTCAAGCGCCCTGGTCTCCCGGCTGGAGTCAATCGAGCGAACCAAGAGCGTGCACACCCATGTGTGGGATGGAGTGGAGCTTGAGCGCATGCTCGCCACTCCCCGGGGCTGGGCGGTGGCCCAGAGGTTCTTCCCGGTGAGCGCCGAAGCCAGTGGGTGGAGAGTGTTCGCCACCAGCGAGCCGAACCGGTTCATCGGTATCACCCGCGGCTTCTACCTCCGTGTCGCCAACCGGCACGGGAGCGCGGTCGGGTTCCCACTCAGCTGGATCGACGAGCGCTTGGACAGAGCCGCCTCAATCGAATTGCCCGCCGGGCACGAGATACGGCCCCGGGGTGTCTTCTACGACGACAAGCACGGCGGATTCGTCTGGTACTTCGACTACCTGCATGGCTCCCGCAGCTGGCAGCCCGAAGAGATCGAGCCCCCGATGGATGAGTACGCATTGCGCCAGCGGCTCGGCGACGACGGTGTTTCCTATGAAGACGGTCAGTTCGACAACTTCGAGATCACCTTCAGGAGGGTCAACCGCGGTAGCGATTCCTACGATGCGGACCACTACCGGTACTACGAGAGCGTCCCGCGCTACGTCTAGAAGGGGTATCGGAGCGCGTCGAGAGCGCCATCGACGTGCATCCGCCCATGGCTGCTACGGGCCGGCCCCCTCCCCGGCAAGCTCGACGGATCGGCGAGATCACCCCGCACCACCGTCAGCCTGGCCGCTTGCGGGGGCAATCTCGGGCTCCAGTGACCGGATCGGCGACGTCAACTCACAGTCGATTCCAGCGACTCGCACCCTTTCGAAGACCCCGCCGATAGCCGTGCCCCAACCGTGCCCTTAAGGACGGTCAACAGCGGTCAGAACCGGGCCTCGAAGAGTCCCGGAGAGGTGCTCACCAGCATCTATTTCCGCAGGTCAGAGGGAGCGTGAACGCGTTCCGCGCAGTAGATTCCCAAGCTTATAGCGCGGGTTCGATTCCCGTCATCCGCTCTTGAGAGAAGGCCCAGGTCAGCGACCTGGGCCTTCTTCGTGCCTCCCAACCGCCTTCGGATGGACTGGAATGGGCGCGCCACTCAGGACGCGCTACTTCGTCCGTGGCGCCAGGTGGAGGGTGAAGCGGGCGCCGCCGCGTGGGCTGGTGGCGACGTCGAGGGTGCCGCCGTGGGCGCGGGCGACCCAGGAGGCGATGGAGAGGCCGAGGCCGCTGGAGCCGGAGGCGGAGCCGCTGCGGAAACGCTGGAAGAGCGAGTCGGCCAGTTCCCGGGGTACGCCCGGCCCTGCGTCGTCGACGGTCAGCGTGCCGTCGGCGGTCACGATGAGCTCGACCTCCGCAGGCCGGCCGGGGGCGTGGCCGTGGACTAGGGCGTTGCCGAGCAGGTTGGCCACCGCCCGCCGCAGGAGGTCGGGGTCCGCTACCACGACGACCGGTTCGGTACGTACCGTCACGCGGTGCCCGCCGGTCTCGGTGTCTTCGACGACCGCTTCGACGAGCTGGTCCAGGCGCATGGGCTGGCGGTCCGGGGCGCTGACGCCCGCCGCCATCCGGGCGCGGGTGAGCAGGCCGTCGATGAGGTCGCCCATCCGGTCCGCCAGACGCACGGTCCTTTCCAGCGCGGCGTCCCGGCTGGCGTCGTCGCGCAGCGCGGTCTCCGCGAGTATGCGCAGCGAGGCGGCCGGCGTACGCAGGTCATGGGCCGCATCAGCGAGGAACTCCTCCTGCTGGCGCAGTGCCGTCAGCGCGGGCCGGATCGCGCGTCCGGAGAGCAGGTGTCCGGCCGCGGCGGACAGGGCCACCAGGCCGGCGCAGCCGCCGATCAGGAGCAGCGTCAGCCGACGGTGCGCGGCCTGGTCCGCGGACATGTCCGCTGCGGCGACCAGCGCGCCCTCCGGTGCCGCGCCGTCGGCTGCCGCGTAAGGCTCGGCAACCAGCCGGATCTCCTGGCCTTCCTCGCTCAGGACGTCCGTGGAGATCGCATCTCCCTCCTTCACGGCTGCGGCGGCCGCCTCCTCGATGTCCTCGTTCCGCGGCCCTACGCAGGCCCGGCGCGGCTGGTAGACGATGGTGGGCTTGTTCGCCGTCGTGGCCACCACGGTGAGCAGGGGGCACTCGGTCTCGATCCCTTGTTCCAGGGCCTGGACGTCGAGTTTGCCGTTCTCGTCGGTGCCCAGCAGCGGGATCGCCCGGCTGGTCTGGAGGTTGAGTGCGTCGTCGAGCCGGTTGCGCCAGGAGTTGTCGTCCGTGCGGATGGCGAATGCCGCGAGGGCGATCAGCCCGACCGCGCTGGTCAGGGTGAACAGAGCGGTGAGCCGTCGGCGCAGCCGGCGGGCGCGGGCCTCGGCGGCCGTCATGCGCGGCCGGTGGTGAGTGGTGCCAGGCGGTAGCCCACTCCTCGGACGGTGTGGATCAGCGGTGGGTCGCCGAGCTTGCGGCGGAGCTGGGAGACCAGTACCTCGACGACGTTGGAGCTCGGCTCGGCCATCTCGTCCCAGCACTTCTCGATCAGCTCGGCGCGCGGTACGGCCTGGTCCGCCCGGGCGGCGAGGAGTTCCAGCACGGCGAACTCCTTGCGGGTCAGGATCAGCAGCACGCCGCCCCGGTGTACCTGCCGGCGGGCGGTGTCGATCTCCAGGTCGGCGATGTGCTGCACCGGTGGCCGGGCTGCCCCCGCCCGCCGGCACAGGTTGTGCACCCGGGCCGCCAGCTCGGGCACGGCGAACGGCTTGACCAGGTAGTCGTCGCCGCCCACGGCGAACCCCGCGACCCGGTCGGCGACGGTGTCGCGGGCAGTGAGGAACAGCACCGGAACGGTCCTCCCGGCGCGCCGCAGCCTGTCCACGTAGTCGATGGCGTCTCCGGAGGGCAGGGTCCGGTCGAACACCACACAGTCGTACTCGGTGACGAAAAGCGCCTCGTCGGCGGCCGGCAGATCGGCGACCTCGTCGACGGCCAGCCCCTCGGAGCGCAGCGCCGCGGATACCGCGAACCGCAGATCGTCGTCGTCCTCGACCACCAGTACTCGCACGGCGGTCAGGATAGCCCGGCCCGTCAGGCAGGCCCCGGGCCCCGTCCTCATCAAATCCTCAGGTTCCCTCGGGGACCATCCATCCAGGTCACAGCGGAATCGAACACGCAGCGACTTGAGACACCCCCGGGCGTGGACCCCCCCACCCCCACCCGGCTCCACGTCCGGGGGGCAGGCCGCAGGCGGCCGCCTCCCTGCTCTGCGGCACCGGCTTGAACGCCCGTGCCCTGCGCGCGCCGTGAACCGGCGCCGACCAGTCCCGACGGAGTACTCCCATGAACCACCCGGTCCTCAAGCGCGGCAGCCTGATCCTGGCCCTGGCCGCACTCGGCGCGACGGCACTCGCCGGCTGCGGCCCGGCCAGTGATGACGCACGCCCGGACGCCGCCGGCGCCGTATCCGGCGATCCTGCCGGGCAGCGCGAGCTGCAGGGCTTCTACCGGCAGAAGCTGTCCTGGACGCGGTGTGGTGAGCTGCGGTGCGCCACGCTGACCGTCCCCATGGACTACGCACACCCCGAGGACGGCCGGACTTTCACCCTGCCGCTGGCCAAGGCCGTCGCGGCGGACCCCGCCGGGCGCATCGGTTCGCTGGTCTTCAACCCCGGAGGCCCGGGCGAGTCCGGGGTCGACCAGCTGAAATCCGGCGGGCTGTCGTCCTTCAGCGAGCGGGCCCGCGCCCGCTTCGACATCGTCGGCTTCGATCCGCGCGGCGTGGCCGGCAGCAAGCCGGCCGTCGACTGCGGGTCCTCGGACCCCGCCGCCGAGGACCAGCCGATATCCGGCGCCGACGACACGTCGACGAGCCCGTATCCGAAGACCGACGCCGAACGTCACGCCGCGCTCACCGACGCCGAACGCCAGGCCGCCGCCTGCAAGGCCCGCAGCGGCGCGATCCTGCCGCATGTAGGCACCCTTGACGCCGCCCGCGACCTGGACGTGCTGCGAGCCGCCCTCGGCGACGACAAGCTCACCTACCTCGGCTGGTCCTACGGCACCTACCTCGGCACGGTCTACGGCGAGCTGTTCCCGCGCCGGGTGCGGGCCCTCGTCCTCGACGGCGCGGTCGACCCCTCGCTCGACTGGTCCGAGGCGGCCCTCCAGCAGGCCAAGGGCTTCCGGAAGTCGGTGGACGACTACGCCGGGCAATGCGCCTCCGTGGCGGGGGACACCTGTCCCGCCGGCACCCCCGACGGCATCCGCAAGGTGATCACCGACCTGTACGCGCGGGTTTCCAAGCGCCCGCTCCGCATCAAGGGCACCGACGACCGACTCGACCAGACCATGCTGAACACCGCCGTCAGCATGTCGATGTACTCGCCCGAGACCCAGTGGCAGCCGCTCTCCGAGGCGCTTCGCGCCGCGCACCAGGGCGACGGGACGAAACTCGCCGAGATCGCGGACCCGGGCATATCGGCTGAGGACGACAGCTCCGACGCCGGATCCGGCCCGGGCTCCGACGCCGACCAGGCCCCCGGCAACTCCTCCGACGCCATCGTGGCCGTCAACTGCCTCGACCAGCCGCATCCCAGGGACCCGCAGCCCTACTGGGACCTGCTCGACCGGGCCAGCCTCGAGGCCGGGACCTTCGGTACCTCCACCGTCCTCGCCGAGCTCACCTGCAAGGACTGGCCCGCCGGAGCGCAGAAGCCGCACCGCGTCCGGGCCGAGGGGCTCCCCCCGGCCCTGGTCGTCGGCACCACCGGCGACCCGGCCACGCCCTACGAGTGGTCGAAGAACCTCGCCGCCCAGCTGCCCGGCGGCATGCTGCTCACCTTCCGGGGGCAGGGCCACACCGCCTACGGCCGCGGCAGCGCCTGCGTCACCGACGCCGTGGACGCCTACCTCCTCGACCTCAGGCCGGTCCCGGACGGGAAGACCTGCTGAACAGCCACCTCACAGCTCGCACCACGGGAGACCTCCGCATGCCCACCGATCTGACCCCGGACTCCTCGCTCGCGCGGGCGGTCTTCCAGCCGTTGCAGCCCGACGACCCGGGCGAAGTGGGCGGCTACCGGCTGCACGCCCGGCTCGGGGCCGGCGGGATGGGGCGGGTCTACCTGTCGTACACGCCCGGCGGCCGGCCGGTGGCCCTGAAGACGGTCCGGCCGGAGTTCGCACAGGACCTGGAGTTCCGGCGGCGGTTCGCGCACGAGGTGGCCAACGCCCGGCGGATCCACGGGCTGTACACCGCGCAGGTGATCGACTCCGGTGCGGACGCCGAGGTGCCCTGGCTGGCCACCGCGTACGTGCCGGGCCCGTCGCTACAGCAGGTGGTACGGGAACACGGCGCGCTGCCGGTGCGCACGGTGCTGCTCCTGATGGGCGGGGTCGCGGAGGCACTGCAGGCGATCCACGGCGTCGGGGTGGTGCACCGGGATCTCAAGCCCGCCAACGTGCTGCTCGCGGCCGACGGACCGCGTGTGATCGACTTCGGCATCGCCCGCGCGGCCGACGCCGTCGCGCTGACCGGCACCGGGTTCCGGATCGGCTCCCCCGCCTTCATGGCGCCCGAGCAGGCCCTGGGCCAGCCGGCCGCCCCCGCGACGGACGTCTTCGCGCTGGGCGCGCTGGCAGCCTACGTAGCGGGCGGCACCCCGCCGTTCGGTGAGGGACCGGAAACCGCGGTGCTGTACCGCGTGGTGAACGAGCAACCCGGTCTCGACCGCGTCCCGGTCGACCTGCGCGCGCTGCTGCTGCGCTGCCTGGCGAAGCGGCCGGAGGACCGGCCGGCTCCCGCCGAGATCATCGAGGCCGCCCGCACCCACCCCGCCGTGGGCGGGCAGCTGCGCTTCGCCGACGACTGGCTGCCCCTGGGGGTCAGCACCGACATCACCCGCCGCCGCGACCTGCGGCAGCACCTTCCCACGGCCGTCTTCTCCGCCTCCGTTCCCGCCCAGGCACCGCCCGGCTCCTTCGGCACCCCGCACCCCCCGACCCGGATGTCGACCGCCCTGCTGCCCACACCGCCGGCGACCGTTGCCGCTCCGGCGCCACCCGCGCAGGCCGAGCCCCGCCGCCGTCGCCGCAAGGGCACGTCCTGGAAGACGGTGCTCGTGGTGGCGCTGGTGATGGCGCTCGGCGGGGCGGTCGGCGGGGTACTTCTCGTCGTCAAAGCCGACCAGATCCTCGAAGACACGGAATCTGCCGGGGACACCAGCCCCGACGCGGCGGCGAGCACGGCCACCTACGCCGCGGCGTACACCGAGACGGTCCTGACCGCACCCGACGACTCCCACGACTTCGACATCACCACCGGCACGCTCACACCCGCACGGTCCACCCCGTGGGCCGTGGGGCACGACGCCGACGGGTTCCTGAGCCCGTCGGACAGCGACGCCTCCATCACCCCCAGCGGCCGGCCGACCCCGGCCGAGTGCGGGGCGGCCATCGACCGGCAACCGGCGACGGCCCTCGCCTTCGGCGACCTGCCGGCCGGACGAGCCTTCTGCGTGCGCTCACGCAGCACTCACGACATCGCGATCGTGCGAGTGATCACCGTGGCCGACGACGGTCCGGTGACGATCTCGATGGACTACTACCGCAACGGCAACTGACGGTCGTGCGGGACCGTTCGTACCGAGTCGTCCCCGACCTCACCCTGATCGCCGTGTCGGGTGCCACCGTGTGGGTTCTGTTCGGCTGGGTCGACAGCTGGGGCGTCGGAGCCGGGCTGTTCGGTGAGTCGGCGGGCCGGCGCGGTGAGGTTTGTACGCAACAGGTCCAGGAAGACGGTGGCTGCGGGGCTGGAGGGGCCGTCCGTCCGCCAGGCCAGAGCGACCCGGCCGCGTAGCCGCGGCTCGGTGATCTCCAGCGTCCGCACCCCGAAGGCCGACGCCGCGCCGGCGGGGAGGGCCGGAATCACCGCCACTCCGAGACCGCGGGCGGCGAGCTGTGCGAGGAACAGCGGAGCGGCCGCCTCGAAGGCGATGCGCGGCTGGAACCCCGCCTGTGCGCACGCGCGGTCGAGCACCCCGCGCAACCCTGTGCCACAGGGCAGGCTGATCAGTGGGCGATCGCGGAGTTCGGCCAGCAGGATGCTCGTGCGGTCCGGGGGCGTGAGGGCGGGGTCGTCCGGGGCGACGGCTGCTACCAGGGGTTCGTCGGCCAGGACCTGGATGGAGATGCCCGGTGGGGGTTCCTCGTGAGCGAGTCCGATCACGGCGATGTCGAGTTCCCCGCGATTCAGTGCGGTGAGCATCCGCTCCGAGGTGTCCTCGGTCAGGGCGATCTCGATCTGGGGGTGGTCCTCGTGGAAGCCGGCCAGTACGGCGGCCAGGTCGAACTCGTGGGCTGCCGCAGCTGCGCCCGAGACGAGGCCCAGGGCGACGTGACCGCGCAGCAATCCGGTGAACTCGTCAGCGGTCTGCCGTACCGCTTCGACGGCGGTGAGCGCGGCCCGCGCGTACGGCAGTACTGCCTCGCCCACCTCCGTCAGGGTCACCGACCGGCCGGAGCGGTCGAACAGCGGGTGCCCGAGTTCCTTTTCGAGCTGCCGGACCTGGGCACTCACCCCCGGCTGCGCCAGGTGCAGACGGGCGGCGGCGCGGGTGAAGTTGGCTTCCTCCGCGACCGTGACGAAGTACCGCAGCTGCCGAATGTCCATAACTGATCATTCTAGTTGCGAGACATACAAACTCTTGGACTTATGGCGGGCCTGCCGAGAGCCTTGAAGCCATGGGGAACACGACGCACCGGAGACCAGCGGCGGACATCAAAGCCGCGATCGCAGCCGAACGCCGGGAGCTGGCAGCCGTGCTAGACGGCCTGTCCGCCGAGGAGTGGGACGCTCCGAGCCTGTGCGGGGGTTGGCGGGTACGGGAGGTCGCGGCCCACATGACGATGGGGTTGCGGTACTCGCTCCCCAAGATGGCGCGGGAACTGATCAACGCGCGAGGCAGCCTCCACCGGATGACCGACCGATGTGCCCGCAAGGACGCGGCCGCCCATTCGACGCGTGAGCTCGCCGCATTCCTCGGTGACAACGCGGACCACCCCTGGAAGCCGCCGGTCGGCGGGATCGCGGCGGCCCTGGGCCACGACGTGATCCACGGCCTGGACATCACGGTCGCCCTGGGACTCGGCCGCCGCGTTCCCGAAGGCCGCGTGCGCATCCTCCTGGAGAGCGTCGACGCCAGGACCCTCAAGTTCTTCGGAGCCGACCTGGGCGGCATCGAACTCCGCGCTACCGACCTCGACTGGTCCTTCGGCACCGGAACGCCCCTGTCCGGCGCCGCACAGGACCTCCTCCTGCTCGCCTTCGGCCGACGGCTCCCACCGGGCCACCTCCACGGCGAACCGCGCGACCGCTTCGTCGCCGCGCGGGGGTGACGAACATGCGCATCCGACTCCTCCAGGGGCTCGCCCTGCTTGCCACCGGTCTCCTCGCCGGCGCATTCGGCTACGGCGCGGCCAATCTCGTCCCCACCTTCAACGCGGTACCGCTCGACATGCGGCTGTCGTTCCACGCCGAACTGATGAAGATGAACGGCATCACCATGCAGGCGGCGATGGCCGTGTCGACGCTGAGCTCCCTCGCTCTCGCGACCCTGACACGCGGCCGCGCCCGACTGATCGCGGGTACGGCAGGTCTGCTGACCCTCACGTCCTTCCTGATCACCCGGCTCGGCAACGTACCGATCAACGGCCGGATCAAGGAATGGGCGCTCACCTCGGCACCGGTCGATCACGCGGAGATCCTGCGGCGCTGGGAGCTCTTCAACAACCTGCGCACGCTCACCGCCCTCACCGCGTTCGCGCTGCTGATCGTCCTCGCTCTGAGGCAACCACCGGCCGGCCAGAAGCAGCCGCAGACCACGTCGGCCTGAAGACGATCAGGGCGCGACGCGGCGGCCCGCCACCTCCGGCCCGCGCTTGAGTTTCCACAGCGCATTCGGGACGCTGAAGCACAGCAGCGACTCCGGCCCGACGAGGCAGGCCGCGTGACAACCGCCGCGGACCCTCCATCCGGCGCTCCCCGCATGCCGCAGCCCGCCAGCGCCCCCGAAGGTCTGCGCTCCGCACTCGCACTCCTGGCCCCCGAGACACGGGCGACCTTCGACGCAGAGCGCGCCGCCCTCCAGCAGGCCCGGGAACAGGTCAGCGCCGCGCCGATGCGCCGCTTCGTCGGCCCATGGGCCGTCTACGTCGCCGTCGCGGCACGTCAGTTGATCCCGCTCCGCCCCTCGGATGCCGGGGCAGTCGTGAAGATCCGGTCCAGGTGGTGGCGGAGCACGGCGATGGCGGATTCCGGGCTGCGCTGGCCCACGAGGATGCTGGTGCCCATCGTCGCCGTCATGGCCAGCAGGCTGATCGCCTCGGTGCGCGCGTCCGCCCCGGGGTCCGCGAGGCCGGACGCCTGGGCCTGTTCGAGGAGCCCGCACACCGCGTTCTCGGCGGCGTCGGGATCGTCGATGAACGGCTGGGCGGCCAGCGCCTCGTCGGTGACGGACAGGATCGAGTACGAGCTGTAGAGGAGATGGAAGGTGCGGCTCTCCTCGTCGGTCGGCAGCGAGGCCAGCAGCAGCGCCTCGATGGTCGCGCGCGGCCCCGGATCCGGACCCGCGGCGGCCAGACGGGCACCCACGCGCGCCGTGAAACGGGCGGTCAGGTGCTGCAGACCGTAGAAGAGGAGCTTCTCCTTGGTCTCGAAGTAGTACTGCACCAGCCGCAAAGACACCCCGGCCTCCGCGGCCACGTCCCGCATGCCCACCCCATGCAGCCCGCGCCGCCCCGCCACCTGGATGAGCGCCTCGGCGATCTGGGCCCGCCGCTCCTCGTGATCCACACGCTTCGGCATGTTCCCGTGTCTCCGCCTGTCGATAGTGGGTTCGCGGTCCGCTGCCCGAACCCCTTCATGGTACCGCCGTACCATATTGGTGGTACAGTCGTACCACGAAGAACGGATCTTCACAGGAGGTGCCGCCGTGCCCGAGAACACCGCCCGCGTACGCCGCGACGTCGGCCGCTACGTCAACGATGCCCTGCGCGACCGCTACTTCGCCGCCGCTGAAGTGCTCTACGCGATGGGGGCACCTGCCCGCTCCGAGACGGACGTCGAGACGAGCTTCGGCACCACCCACGTCTACCGGTACGGGCCCGCGGACCCCGCGGCCGAGTCCCGGACCCCGATCGTCCTGATCCACGGTGCGGGCTACAGCTCGGCGATGTGGTACCCGAACACCCCCGGGCTCAGCCTCGACCGCCCCGTCTACGCCCTCGACACCCCGGGCGACGCGAACCGCAGTATCCAGCGCGAGCCCATGTGGCAGCCCGAGCGCGCGGCCCAGTGGATGGACGAGGCCCTCGACGCGCTCGGCCTCGACAAGGTCCACCTCGTCGGCTCCTCCTACGGCGGCTGGCTCGTCCTCAACCAGGCCCACCGGCGCCCCGGCCGGCTCGCCTCGGTCACCGCGCTCGACCCCGGCGGCCTGGAGAAGGTCGGCCTGCGCTTCTTCGCCTGGGTCTTCGTGAGCCTGTTCGCCACCTTCGCCCCGAAGGCACTGCGCCCCCGGCTCGCCAAGTGGCTGGACCAGCCGGTGATCGCCGTCCCCGAGATGCGCAAGTGGATCCAGCTCGGCGCCCGCGCGTACCGGATCCGCCGCCCCGCACCCCTGCCGCTGGCCGAGGACGCGCTGCGGTCCATCCGGACCCCGCTCTACGTCATCATGGGCAAGCACAGCCTGCTCGTGCACCCGAAGCGGCAGCTGGAACGCGTACCGCGCCTCGTCCGCGGAGCCCGCGCCGAGATCATCACCGCGACCGGGCACGGCCCGCAGATCGACCACCCCGACGTGGTCAACGCCCGGATGCTCGCCTTCATGGAGGACGCCGATTCGCTCGAGCCGGCTGCGGTCGACTCGTAGGGCTGCGGCAGCGAGAGGCGGCGCCGGCGGCCCGCCCACCACAAAGCCCCAGGTCAACGACCTGGGGCTTCGTTTCGTCCGACCTCACTCGGCAACGCTCCGTACAGTCCGCACAGCTGCTCGTCCGGGTCGATCACCTGCACTCCGCGCTTCGCCAACTCGTTGGCAGGGAAGTCACCGAGGTTCCACGTGATGAGCACGCCGGCCCCGGCGGCCACCGCTGCCGCCGCGTGGTGCCGGTCGCCGGGGTCATCGCCCGGCATCTCGTCCACTGCCGCCCGCCCCCTGCGGCCGACGCCAGCAGGCACCCGGCACGTAGCTCCACCGCTGCCGCCGGTCGTCCAGGTCCACCGGACCGCGCGTCATCCGGAACACCAGCGCACCGGGCACGAGCCCTGCCGGATCGGCGCCCGGACAGTCGGCGGGATCGAGCTCCCGCTCGGCAACCGTCACGTACCCCGTCGCCTTCACGAACCGGCCGAACTCCGCGACGGTGACCGGATGCCCGTCCATCCGGAAGCCGTCGGCCGTCACCGGGTGGACCGGCCTCTCCTCGGGATGCCGTGCCTCACGCGCTCACGCGCACCGCGTAACGACGCGCACCACTAGGGTTGCTGACCACTGATCTCAAGGGGCTTCACCATGGGCATGCATCCCGACGTAGCGGTACTGCTCGATCTCGTGCCGGCGGACTTCGCGGGCGGAGAGCGGATCGACTGGGCCGCGGCCGAAGCCGCTCTGAGCGCCGAGCTGCCGAGTGACTACAAGGCCCTGCTGGACACGTACGGTGTGGGCGATCTGGGAGAGCTCGTCATCCTGCCCCCGCTTCCGAGTGACGTGCGCGGGTGGGAAAGGTGCCACATCGGAGACATGACGGTCGGCCTGCGCGGGCTCTGGGAGCAGGACGGAGGAGTCCCGGGCGTGACGCTGGGCGCCGACGCCGTGCTGCCCTGGGGTTCGGGAATGAACGCCAACGAGATGGGCTGGCTCATGAACGGCCCGGATCCGGACCGATGGCCCGTCATAGCCTGGCGCCGGCACCACGCGTGGGGCGAATCTCCGTGGGCCCTGTTCGACTGCACCATGGTCCAGTTCATCACCCGCATGATGCTGGGCCAGTTCGAGGCCTGCCCGCTCGGTGATGAGTCGCTGTGGAAGCAGACGGACACCTTCGTCAGCTGGCGAGAGCAGCATCGAAGGCTCCGGGCCGGCCTGGATCCTTCTACGGGCGAGCCGGATCCCTACGCCCACATGTACCCCGTCACCGATGACTGGCCCTGATCGGGACGGGAGCCAGAGGGTGGTCAGCGGGAGGGCGAGACCAGCCCCGCCCCGTAGGCGGCGATGACCACGTGCACCCGGTCCCGTGCACCCAGCTTGGAGAGCAGGCTGGAGCTGGCCGGACTCCGGCCCTCAGGAGAGAGCGCACTACGACCCGATGAGCGAGGCCCTCGGCGGCGCCGGGGTCGCCATCGTGCCGCTCAGCACGTCCCTCACCGCCCAGGCCGCCTGGGAGTGAGGGGGTGGGCGGGGACGCTCGCGGCGGCCGGCGCCCCGCTCCGGTCGGCCACCGGGCGCCGCGAGCCCCCTGCCCGGGGCGATCCGTCAGCGCGTCGCGAGAAGGGCGCGCTCCAGCGCGTCGAACGCGCCGTGCACGCGCGAGCGGTGGTCGTCAGCCACCTCGGCCGCGCGCTCGCCCGCGAGCAGGCGCCGGGCCGTGGTGACGTAGACGGACCGGTACGCGGCGACGGTCAGTGCCGCCGCGAGGCGGGGATCGGGGCCGTCACCCCCGGGGGCGGTCTCGGCCATCGCGTCCCCCAGCGCCTCCTCCACCTCCTCGACGCCCTCGCGCGCCCGCGCCCGCAGGGCGGGCGAGTCCAGCACGATGCGCCAGAAGTGCGGGAAGTCGTCGCTCACCGCCGCCAGCGGATGGCGCTGGTCGAGGAGTCGGAGCAGCAGGGCGCGCAGCGCGGCGAGCGGGGACCCGCCGGCGGGGCGGTCTCGTACCGCGGCCGCGAAGAGCTCGACGGCCTCGGGGATCCGGTCCAGGAAGAGGTCTTCCTTGCGGGGGAAGTGGTTGAAGACCGTCATCGTGGAGACATGAGCGGCCTTGGCGATCTCCGCCACGGTCACCTGGTCGAACCCGCGCGCCACGAACAGCATCGTCGCCTCGTCGGAGATCCGTTGCCGCGTCTCGCGCTTCTTGCGCGCGCGCAGGGTCAACGCCTCGTCGCCCATGCTCTCGCCCGCTCCCGCACCCGTCTCCACACCCATCTCCACAGCCTCGCGGGAGCCACGCTTCCCGGGTTCCTTCGTCACGGAAAACACTATAGCGACTCTAAAGTTTGAGTGACTATAGTGAAATCCATGAACTCGTACTCGTACTGTGACGTGGTGGTGGCCGGAGGCGGCCCGGTCGGACTGATGCTCGCCTGCGAGCTCCGGCTCGGTGGCGCGAGCGTGAGGGTCGTCGAGCGGCGCACCGCAGTGGATCAGACCATCAAGGCGGGGGCGATCAACACGCCGACCGCCGAGGCCTTCTACCGGCGCGGCATGCTGCCCGCGCTGGCCGAGGTGCAGCGGCGTTCCGCCGAGCGGTTCCAGGCGTTCGTACGCGAACAGCGGGCGAAGCAGACGGACGGGCGGCCTCCGCGCTCGCCTTCCGAGTTCGTCGGGCACTTCGGCGGGATCATGCTGCGCGGGGAGCTCGTGGACGCGACCGACCCGGACCTGCGCGGCGCCGGTCCCGCCGGGGACGTCAGCCTCGTACCGCAGCAGGAGATCGAGCGCGTGCTCGCCGAGCGCGCCCGGGAACTCGGCGTCGAGGTGAGCGGCGGCACGGAGCTGACCGGGTTCGACGCGGACGTGGACGGGGTCGAGGTCCGCGTGGTCCGCGTGGCCGACGGGACGGGCGAGGCCGTACGGGCGGGCTGGCTCGTGGGGTGCGACGGGGGCCGCAGCACGGTCCGCAAGCTCGCCGGGTTCTCCTTCCCCGGCACGGATCCGCAGATCACCGGCCACCAGGCGCTCGTCGAGATGACCGGGGCCGAAGCCCTCCGGCCCGGCTGGCACCACACGGACACCGGGACGTACGTCCACGGGCCGATGCCCGGTCGCATCCTCACGGTCGAGTTCGACGGGCCGCCGGCCGACCGGGAAGCGGCCGTCACCGCCGAGGAGTTGCAGGCGAGCCTGCGGCACGTCTCCGGGACGGAGGTGACGGTCACCGGGGTGCGCACCGCCACCCGCTTCACCGACAACGCGCGCCAGGCGGCCGACTACCGCGCGGGCCGGGTCCTCCTGGCGGGCGACGCCGCGCACGTCCACTCTCCGTTCGGCGGCCAGGGGCTGAACCTCGGCATCGGGGACGCGATGAACCTCGGCTGGAAACTCGCGGCGGTCGTACGCGGCCGGGCACCGGAAGGGCTGCTGGACACCTACACGGCCGAACGGCACCCGATCGGGGCCTGGGTCCTCGCATGGACCCGGGCGCAGATCGCGCTGATGCGGCCCGAACCGCAAGCCCGCGCCCTGCGCGACGTCGTCGCCGAGCTGACGGAGTCCGTCGCCGGCACCACCTACCTCGCCAAGAAGATCTCCGGCGTCTGGCAGCGGTACGACCTTCCCGGCAGCCATCCGCTGGTCGGCCGCAGCGCCCCGGACCTGGAACTCGCCGACGGGACGCGCCTCGCGGACCTGCTCCACGACGGGCGGGCCCTGCTGCTCGACCTCGCCGACGACGCCGGGGCCAGGGCGCACGCCGAGGGATACGGGGAGCGGGTGCGCGTCGTCACCGCCGTCTGCCCCGGCAGACCGGAGCTGGCCGGCCTGCTCGTACGCCCGGACGGAATCGTTGCCTGGGCGTGCGACGCGGGGGGCGTGGGGGGTGCGGGGGCCGCGACGGAAGCGGCGGAAGCGGCGGACACCCGGGACGCGGCGGACACCGGGGACGAGCTCGCGGAGGTCCTGCCGCGGTGGTTCGGGGCGCCGGGCCGCGCGGGGCGGACGAGCGCGACGGCCGTGGCCTGTTGAGGTGACCCCTCCGTGCGGACGGGGGCAGCGCGAAGGGCCGGGAGGGGCCCCGGCCCTTCGCCCGCTCCCGGCCGTCAGTCCTTGACCATCGGAACGGTGATGCTGACGTCCTTGCCGGACGTGTACTCGGTGTGGTCCCACACCGACATGTGGCTCTTGTCCTGCAGCCTCAACTGCAGGACCTCGCTCGCGTTGTTCCACGAGTAGGAGAAGAACCGGAAATTTCTGTTCGGGGAGGACTGGACCTCACTCGGGCGCGATCCCCAGCTGCAGTCACGCGTCGTGTCGGCCTTGCAGGTCGACCAGGCCTTCGCGTAAAGCTGACAGTCCTCTCCCTGCCACATGTCGATACGGCTCAGCCTGTCGTCGGACGAACGCCACCTGCCCGCGAACGGGCTCGCGACGCACGAGGCGGATGCGTCCGCCGCCGAGGTGAGGGTGAACGCGACCGAGAGGGGCAGCGCCAGGGCGGCCGTCACGAGCAGGGCCGTGACCCGGGGCAGGGGGCTGCGGGCACAAGAAACGGGGGGCATCGTGAACCTCCGGTAGCGGGTGGCAGCACGGGGCAGCACGCGGGCGCGCGACGCGTCCAGCCGGACCGATGGGCTCTCTGGCCCGATCCGTCAGGACCTGGGACTTGGCCTGGGCCTTTGAAGGAAACCCGCCGAATTCCTTTGACGGTCTCGACGACGGCCTCGATCGCCGTCCGGCCCGAGACCGGTTACTCGGCCTCCCCCGGCCGAGCATCACGCATTCAGGCCTGCACCGACACTGGTTTCCCCCACCTATTCCAGACCAGCACCACCAGGCCGTGATCGCAAGTCGGAGAACCGAATTTCGCACACCATTCAATGGTAAATGCGATCCAAAGTAGACCGGTCAACGAGTTCCCCGAAAAGCGAGAGCTCGCGGCTTTCCACCGCGATTCCATGCGGCCATTGCGAGAAGCCACGCCGGACCTGAAGGGGTGGACGCCGGGCGGGCCCCCGGCACGGAGGGGGTGTGCTCCGTACCCCGGGGCGGACCGCGCGGTGCGCGTTCGCGACACCTCCGCGCCTCCGCCTCCCCCGCCTCCCCCGGACCTGCGCACCGAATCGCCGGCTTCCCCACCCCGGCGATCGCCACCAGCGCGGCCTGCGCGGTGGCGCGGCCGGGCCGCGCCCGGCGGCCAGCTGGCGGACGGCCCGCTTCCGCGTCCTCGCCTCCGAAACGCACAAACGCTGCACCGGAGGTGAATAAATATCTATACCGGCGGTCTGAGAATTTAATGGATCTCGCGAGGAGAGTTTTTACCGGCAGCGCGCAGGGCGGAAACAGTTCACCCGCACAAGCCCCTGCGGCGTGCTAGTGTCGATGTCAGTTGCAGTTTTGGTACCCAAAAACTTCAAGCGCCTCCAGTCGGCCTTCGGCCCTGGAAGCGCTTCGTATTTCCCGGGTCATTTTCCGGGCGGGGCATCATCGCGGCGACACGGTATCCGTACAGTGCGGACGCCGTTGCATTGCCCCAAAGGAGATTTGACATGGCAGCTGGCACCGTGAAGTGGTTCAACTCGGAAAAGGGCTTCGGCTTCATCGAGCAGGACGGTGGCGGCGCTGACGTGTTCGCCCACTACTCGAACATCGCCGCCCAGGGCTTCCGCGAGCTTCAGGAAGGCCAGAAGGTCACCTTCGACATCGCGCAGGGCCAGAAGGGCCCGACGGCCGAGAACATCGTTCCCGCCTAAGTCTGACGCGCCTTACGCAGCTGGGGCCCGCATCCCTCGGGGTGCGGGCCCCAGCTGTGCGCGTTTCCCGTAGTGGTTCCGCCTACGGGAGCAAGCACACCGGGGACACGGCCTCCGCGGAGCCGGACCCGTCGACGACGGACGCGGTTCCCGGGACATCACGCGTTGCAGCGCCCGCGCCGACGCGGATCCGCCGTGCGCCCCACTTCGCTTTCGTATTCCGTCCGGCCCGTTCTCGCGATTCCCCGCGCTGCTCTTCCGCTGCGGGAATTCCTTGATACGTGCCGTATCAAGGAAGGTTCTCCATGAACCCCACGCGTTCCAACGACCGCTCCTCCCGTACCCGCGGCCGCAGTGGCGGTCCCGCTTTCGGATCCGGCGCGGAGCGGGGCAGCCGATTCGGTTCGTCCGCCCCGAGCCGCTCCGGTGGCCCCAGCCGCTCCGGTGGCCCGAGCCGCTCGGGCGGCGGGTACGGCCGTCGGCCGGCCGCGGTCCAGGGTGAGTTCGCCCTGCCGAAGACGATCACTCCCGCGCTGCCCGCGGTCGAGGCGTTCGCCGACCTCGACATGCCCGAGCAGCTGCTGGCCGCACTCGGCAGCCAGGGGGTGTCGGTGCCGTTCCCGATCCAGGGCGCGACGCTCCCCAACACCCTCGCGGGCCGTGACGTCCTGGGCCGCGGCCGCACCGGTTCCGGCAAGACCCTCGCCTTCGGCCTGGCCCTGCTGGCGCGCACGGCCGGACAGCGCGCCGAGTCCCGCCAGCCCCTGGCGCTGATCCTGGTCCCCACCCGCGAGCTCGCGCAGCAGGTCACCGACGCCCTGACCCCGTACGCCCGCGCCGTGAGGCTGCGCCTGACCACCGTCGTCGGCGGCATGCCCATCGGCCGCCAGGCCAGCGCGCTGCGCAACGGCGCGGAGGTCGTCGTCGCGACGCCGGGGCGGCTGAAGGACCTCATCGACCGGGGTGACTGCCGGCTGAACCAGGTCGGCATCACCGTTCTCGACGAGGCCGACCAGATGGCGGACATGGGCTTCATGCCCCAGGTCACCGCCCTGCTCGACCAGGTGCGCCCGGAGGGCCAGCGGATGCTGTTCTCCGCCACCCTGGACCGCAACGTCGACCTCCTGGTCCGCCGCTACCTCACCGACCCGGTCGTCCACTCCGTGGACCCGTCCGCGGGCGCGGTCACCACGATGGAACACCACGTCCTGCACGTCCACGGCGCCGACAAGCACCGCACGACCACGGAGATCGCCGCCCGCGACGGCCGCGTGATCATGTTCCTGGACACCAAGCACGCCGTCGACCGGCTGACGCAGGACCTCCTCGACAACGGCGTCCGCGCCGCCGCACTGCACGGCGGGAAGTCCCAGCCGCAGCGCACCCGGACCCTGGCGCAGTTCAAGACCGGACACGTCACCGTGCTCGTCGCCACGAACGTCGCCGCGCGCGGCATCCACGTCGACAACCTCGACCTCGTCGTCAACGTGGACCCGCCGACCGACCACAAGGACTACCTCCACCGCGGCGGCCGCACCGCCCGCGCCGGCGAGTCCGGCAGCGTCGTCACCCTGGTGACGCCCCACCAGCGCCGCGACATGACCCGCCTCATGGCGGCCGCCGGCATCGTGCCCCAGACCACCCAGGTCCGCGCCGGCGACGAGGCCCTCCACCGCATCACCGGCGCCCAGGCCCCCTCCGGCATCCCCGTCACCATCACCGCCCCCGCCTCCGAGCGCCCCAAGCGCAGCGCCTCCTCCCGCGGCCGCCGCAGCCCCGCCTCGGCCGCCCGGCGCGTGAACGCGCGGCAGTCCGGCTTCAACGCGGCGGCCTAGCAGCGGGCGGTGGCCGTCTGACGGTCCGGCCGTCCGGCCGTCCGGCCGTCCGGCGGTCACGAGCCGGCACCCGCACGGCAAGGAGGACCCGACCGGCACGCCGGTCGGGTCCTTCCGTCCGTCGGCGGGATGCTCCAGGCATCCGCGGGTCAGTGGTCGGAGTAGCTGAAGTCGCCCACGGTCCAGGCGCTGACGTCGGCGATCGAGACGCGGTACATCCCGCCCGTCTCCGGGATGCCCACGGTTCCCTGGAGGATGCGGGCCACGTGGAAGTGCAGATGGGTGGGCGGCCCCTCCCGGCGGGGCGTGTCCGTGAAGGTGGCGGAGAACTCGCCCAGGCGGGCGGAGGCCGTCAGGACCTCCGACACCCGCTGCCTCCACACGGCTTCAGGAGCCAGTCGACCGGTGATGACAGTGCCGCCGGTGACCACGGTCAGGGACATCTGGTTGCTCTGCTCGGACTCCACCAGAGTGGCGACGTCGACGAGCAGCTCGTCAGGCTTCGACATGGGAGCCGATTCTATGCACGGCCCGTCCCGCCACGCGCGGACGACCACGGACGACGGCGTCCGTCCGTGCCGCGTGCTCATTCCCTCTGGTGACGGGGTGTTGTGGGCGTGTAGCGTCTGCGTCAGCTGTCGTGGTTCGGAAGTTCCCTTGCCCACGCCTGGGGCGTGGGTGTTTTGCTGTGCTGTGCCGCAGGGACCAGGGCGATCACCTCCGCTTTCCGCGTGGTGCGGGAAGCGTTCATCGACTGGAAGGCATGAACATGGCTACGGGAACCGTGAAGTGGTTCAACGCTGAAAAGGGCTTCGGCTTCATCGCGCAGGACGGTGGCGGCCCGGACGTCTTCGCCCACTACTCCGCGATCAACGCCTCGGGCTTCCGCGAGCTCCAGGAGGGCCAGGTCGTGACGTTCGACGTCACCCAGGGCCAGAAGGGCCCCCAGGCGGAGAACATCACCCCCGCCTGACCCTTCCCTCCCGCAGAACCGCTCAGGGCCGCGCAGCACCAGCCGCGCGGCCCTGACGCGCGTCCGGGTGCGGGGCCGACGCAGCGCCAGGGCCGGGAGATGGTGTAGAAGTTCCTTCGGTGCCTTGGTGCCGTACGGTGCCGGGGCCCTCCCTGCGTTCCACGAGAGAGGTGCAATGACAGCAGACGACTCGTTCGACCGTCTCGACGACGATGACTACCCCGCCTACACCATGGGCCGGGCCGCGGACATGCTCCACACGACCCAGGCCTTCCTGCGCGCCCTGGGCGAAGCCCGCCTCATCACCCCGCTGCGCTCCGAGGGCGGCCACCGCCGCTACTCCCGCTACCAGTTGCGCATCGCCGCCCGAGCACGCGAACTCGTCGACCAGGGCACCCCCATCGAGGCCGCCTGCCGCATCATCATCCTCGAGGACCAGCTCGAAGAGGCCCAGCGCCTCAACGCCGAGTACCGCCGCGCCGCCGATGCGTCCGCCCGGCCGGCCCCGTCCTCGGCCTGAGGCGAACGTGCTCCGCGGGCCCGGTTGCGCGGCGCGCACCGGGGCATGCGCGGGGAACGTTGCGAGCCGGTGGTGGCGCTGAGGCCGCCGTGCCCGGTTCCCCAGGATGAGGAGACGGGTCTGTGAGCAGTGTGTGGATGTACGCGCAGGACAGCGGCTACGCGTCCGGGCAGTCGCTGGTGGGTTTCACCGTGGAGGCCGCTGACGGGGTCATCGGGCACGTGGACCGCCAGCAGGACCAGGTCGGCATGCGGCACCTGGTGGTCGACACCGGTGTGTGGGTGTTCGGCAAGAGCGTCCTGATCCCGGCCGGGGCCGTCACCGGCATCGACACCGAAGCGCGGACGGTGACGGTCTCGGGGACGCAGGAGGAGATCAAGGCCGCGCCCCGGTTCACCACCGACAGCGAAACGGCCGAACACGGCTACCTCTCCGCGGTCGGCGACTACTACCTCTCCCTGCGCCGCCCCCTCGCGCCCTGACCCTCAGCCCGCCCCGCCGCCGATCCGGAGCGTGGCCGGTGCGGGTGCGCGCAGCAGCCACCGGCGTGGTCCCCGGCCGGCTCCGGCCGGTCGAAGAGGCCGGCGCCGCCGCACACCCCGGAAGAGGGGCGGGCTAGTCCAGCGGGAAGAGGGGCAGGGCGCCGGTGATCTCCAGGAGCCGGTGGAGCTGGGGGTTGAGGGCCGCCAGCCGGATGACGGTGCCGGACTCCTGCGCCGTGCGCCGCGCGGTGAGGAGGGCGTTGAGCGCCGAGGAGTCGCAGAAGGTGAGACGGCTGCAGTCGATCACCACGGCCTTGGCCGGCGAGGCGTGGGCGAGGGCCTCGGTGAGGGCGCGCTGCAGGACCGGCGCCGTCTCGATGTCGAGTTCGCCGATGGGCCTGACCGCGACGGTGCGGTCCAGGACCTCCACGATGATGTTCTTGCCGTCGGCCTCACGAGGAGGGCGTTCGACCATGGGTGGATCACTCCTTGGATGTACGGGCGCGGCCCCGCGGCCCGGTCGGCCGGTCGGGCCGGGGACCGCGGGTCACGTGTCGTGCTGGTCGTGCGTGTCCTCGCGGAGATCGTAGGCGGAGCGGGTCGCGGCGTGGGCGGGTCCGGCGGCCCCGGCGTCGAACCACCCCCCCCCCGTACGCGGATACGGGCCATGCTCGACCCCGATTACCTCCTCGTCAAACACGTGAAAATCTACCTTGGCCACAGTAGACAATCAGCGTCGGCATGGCTATGGTTTCTCTCGTGGCCGAGCTCGAGCATGAGGTGAGATGACAGCGGACGCCTCGTACGACCGTCTCGACGACGATGACTACCCCGCCTACACCATGGGCCGGGCCGCGGACATGCTCGGCGCCACCCAGGCCTTCCTGCGCGCCCTCGGTGAAGCGCGCCTCATCACCCCGCTGCGCTCCGAGGGCGGCCACCGCCGCTACTCCCGCTACCAGTTGCGCATCGCCGCCCGGGCGCGCGAACTCGTCGACCAGGGCACCCCCATCGAGGCCGCCTGCCGCATCATCATCCTCGAGGACCAGCTCGAAGAGGCCCAGCGCCTCAACGCCGCGTACCGCCGCGCGAGCGGGACGCGCCAGCCGCCGGCCGCCGCCGTGTGAGACCGCCGGCGGCTTCGTCGACGGGCCCCGGTTCGCGGGGACCCGAGGGCGACGCCACGCGGCAGACCGCACCGCCAGACCGCACCCGCCAGACCGCGTCCGGGGCCGATCAGCGCAGTTCAGATGCCACGCGGGCGGGTCACACGGTGAGAGCAACCGAACGCGCACAACCGGCGACGGCGTGTGTCCAATGGGCTGTATCGGGTTTTCGCGTCCATCGTCCACGGGAGTGCCATGCGTCTGCCGTCCGATCCGCCCGACGACGTACCCCCGCCGCGCCGGAAGGGTCCGGGCCGTGCCGGGCGGGTGGCGATGAGCGCGGTCTCGGCCGTGCTGATCACGCTCACGTGCATCCTCGTGCCCGTCTCCCTGCTCACGGTCTGGGTGCACGACATCGTGCTGGACACCGACCGCTACGTGTCCACCGTCTCCCCGCTCGCCTCGAACCCGGCGATCGAGGCCGCCGCCGTCCACCGCATCACGGAGGCGGCCGACGTCCGGGTCGACGGCGCCGAGGTCGCCTCGGACCTGGCGAAGTGGCTGGAGTCCCAGGGGCTGCCGCCCCGCGTCGGCACGGCGGTCAAGGCGCTGGGGCCGCAGCTGGACTCGGCCGCGGACACGGCCGTCTCCAAGGTGGCGACCCGGTTCGTCGAGAGCGACCGGTTCGAGACCGTCTGGACCACCGCGAACCGCGTCGCCCACTCCGCGGTGGTGCACGCGCTGACCGGCACGGGCCGCGGCGCGGTGGGCGTCGAGGGCGGCACCGTCACCCTCGACGTCGGCGCGGCCGTGGAGAAGGTCAAGGAAGACCTCGTGCACGCCGGCCTGTCCCCGGCCGAGAAGATCCCCGAGGTCAACAAGCAGATGGTGCTCTTCCAGTCGGACGAGCTGTCGAAGGTCAGGGGCGCGGCCCACCTCCTCGACGTCGTCGGCAACTGGATGCCCGTGCTCACCGTGGTCCTCGGCGCCGTCGGAGTGCTGCTCGCCCGGCGCCGCCGCCGGGCCCTGGTGGCCACGGCGCTCGGCGCCGCCGGCGCCTGTCTCCTCTTCGCCATCGCGCTGGTCGTCGTGCGCCACTACTACCTCGACCACCTCCCCGCGGAGGTCCAGTCCCCGGCGGCGGCAGCGGCGGTCTTCGACACCCTGGTGCGGTTCCTGAAGGTGAGCATCCGCACCGCGCTGGTCCTCGGGGTCGTCGTGGCGCTCGGCGCCTACCTCTCCGGCGCCGGCCGGCTGCCGCGCGGCGTGCGCGGCCGCGCCGAGCGCGCGGCCGACTCCGCCGCCGGATGGGGCGCCGGCCACGGCGTGCACACCGGGCGGGTCGGTACGTGGGTACTGGCCCGTCGGGGCCTGCTCACCATCGGCGCCCTGCTCGTCCTCGCGCTCGTGTTCGCGCTGTGGAACCACCCGACGGTGCTCACCGTCCTGCTCCTGGTCCTCGTCCTGCTCGCCGTGCTCGCCGTGCTCGCCCTGCTGGCGGCCGGCGGCCGCGTCCCGCAGGCGGGGCAGACCGGGCCGGACGGCCGGACGGGCCGGCCCGAGGAGCGGTGAGCGGGAAACGGGGAACCTCCGCTCCCCGCCGCCCTGTCACCCCGTCACCCCGTCACCCCGTCATCCCGTCACGGGCCTCGGAGGGTCCGGGGGTGTCCGGAGCCAGGCGGCCGGGAGGGGCTCGTGGGCCACCACGTACCCGACGGCGAGGGCGAGGGTGATGACGATGAAGAACATGATGAGCCAGGACAGCAGGACGAAGACCGAGCCGAGGCCGCCGTACTGCTCCATGCTGCGCTCGACGGCATGGGGCATGTAGAGCCGCGATCCCGCGGTCAGGAACTGCTCGCCGAACCCGGCCAGCACCGCACCGGGCAGCAGGGGCAGCCACGGGACGCGGCCACCGAGCAGCAGGTGCGGCGTCCACCACCACAGCAGGGTGCCGCTGACCACCGCGAGGGCGAAACCGCCGACCCGGCCGGTGCCGAAGGCCGTCTGCACCAGCCCCTGGAACAGCAGGGCGACCAGCCAGACGGCGAGCCAGGCCAGCCAGCGCCACGCGGCGACCCGGGCCTTGGCCTTGGGCAGGTGCCAGCAGCGCTCGCACGTCTTCTGCAGGGCGCGGCTGCACGCGGTGGCGGACAGCAGCGTCACCACGACCCCCACGCCGCCCGTGCTCGCCAGGACCGTGGTGTCGGAGGCGGAGTACATCGCCCGCACCTGGTCCAGTGCGGCGTCCCGCAGGCCCAGCGTCGTCCGGATGGACGAGACGAGCTGGCCCTGGAGCCAGTCGGGAGCGAGGGCCGCGATGACGAAGATGGCCGGCAGGGCGCCGAGGAAGGCCTGGGCTGCCAGCCTGGTCGCGCAGTCCAGGACCCTGACCGTCGCGAGCTGGTCCAGGAGCCGGCCGAGCAGCGGGGTGTGCTTGCGCATCCAGCCGGGGACGGCACGAAAGCGAGGTCCGGCCTCCGGTTCGGGCACGGCGGAACTCCTCGGGGCGCGGTCCTCGGCGGCTGCGGCCACCCTTCCCCGAGAACAATGACGGAATTGCCCCTATATTCGGCATTTCGCCACTCGGTCCCGCCGCTCTCGTGATTGCATCTCCAACCAGCGCCGCGACCACGTCCACAGGGAAACAGGGCGCGTTGAGGAGGCTGGATGTCCGGCTCGGCCGATGTCCCCGCGCGGCTCGGCTCCGAGGCGCGGCACCAGCGGGGCGCGCTGTTCCAGCGGCCCACGCGCGCGCTGCGCAGGGACCTGTCCCAGCTCGTCTGCGCCGCCGCCGGACTGGCGCTGGGGCTCCTCGTCCCGAGGCTCCCGGTGGGGCCGCGGGTGGAGTCCGGACAGGTGGCGTCCCTGCTGTTCACCATCGGCTTCGGGGTCATCGGCCTGGTGAGCATCATCTACTCGATGCTGTTCCTCGTCGTGCAGTTCTCCGCCAGCACCTTCACCCCGCGCCTGGGCCTCTTCCGCGACGAGCCGATCGTCTGGCGCGCGTTCGCCTTCACCATCGGGGTGTTCGTCTACAGCATCACCGCGGGGCTGGCCATCGGTGGCGCGAGCGGAACCGTCTCGGTCGTCGTCCCCCTCGTCGCCATGCTGCTCACCCTGGTCTCGCTCGCCCTCATGCGGACGCTCCAGATGAAGGCGTTCGACTCCATCCAGCTCGCCCACGCGCTGACCGCGATCGTCACCCGCGCGCACCGGCTGTTCGACACCCTGTACGTGCGGCCGTACGATCCGCGCCGGGCCGCCGCGGCGCCTCTCCCGACGACTGGCGCCGCCGTGCTGCGCTGGCAGGGGCCGGTGGCCGTGCTCCAGCAGGTCGAGGGGGGGGGGGGGGGGGGCGGGGGCCGCCCCCCCCCCCCCCCAGGGGAGCGGGGCCGGGGCCCCCCCCCCGCCGCCGGGGCCGGGGCGGGGCGGGGCGGGCGGGCCCGGCCTCCCCGCTGGCTGGGGGCGCGGGGGGGGGGGGGTGGGGGGGGGGGGGGGGGGGGTGGGGGCTGGGGGGGGGGGGGGGGGGGGGGGGCGCCCCCCGGCCCCACGACTGCTCGATCGCGCTGCGCGTCGCCCCGGGACAGGCCGTGTCGCAGGGCAGGGCGCTCGCCGACGTGACGGGCGGCCCCCTGCCGGAACGGGTGCTGCGCGACCACATGGTGACGGGGCTGGAGCGCACCTTCCACCAGGATCCGCAACTGCCCTTCCGCCTGCTCGTCGACATCGCGCTACGGGCCCTCTCCCCGGCCGTCAACGATCCGGCCACGGCCGTGGACTGCCTGGACCGCCTGGAGGACCTGCTGACCCGCCTCGCCGGACGGGACCTGGACGTCGGCCACTTCGCCGACGACGACGGCGCGTTGCGGGTGACGGTCCCGGTGCCCGACTGGGAGCAGTACGTTCGGACCGCCGTCGACGACCTCGTCATCGCCGCCACCAGCTCCCCGATGGCACTGCGCAGGATGCGCACCCTGCTGGCCAGGCTGGTGGAACAGAGCCCGGAGGGCCGCCGCGGAGTCCTGCGGGACCGGCTGCGGTGGGTCGACCGGACGGGGAGCGACGCCTCTCCGCTGACCTGGGAGGACCCCGCGGACGGTTAGGCCGTCCCATCGGGATCGTGCCGGGCCCGCCCTTTCCGATCGTGCCGGGCCCGCCCTGCCCGGTCGCCCGGCGCCCGCCCGCAGGGCCCGCCCGGGAAGCGTCGCCGGAGTGCGGGCCGATCGGACCGGTGCTGCAATGGGTGGAGCGCTCCGCCCGCCGGTGGAGGCGCGGGAACCGCCCGGCCGTCTGTGAGGAGTGGTCATGAGCGACGCAGCGGGAGCCGGGTGAACGTGGCGGGCAACCCGTGGCCGTCGCCTGAGCCGGGCCGCCGTCACCGCCGCGTGCTGGCGGGGTCCCTGCTCCGCTCGGTGGCCTCGGTCGTCGTACTCACCGCGCTGTACTACATGATCCCGCTGGACCGCGGCCTCGACGCCCTGACCCTCACCCTGCTGCTCCTCGGCCTGTTCCTCTTCGGCGGCCTGGCCGCGTGGCAGATCGCCCGCATCTCCCATGCGGAGCATCCGCGGCTGTGCGCCCTCGAATCCCTGGCCACCGCGGTGCCGCTGTTCCTGGTGCTGTTCTCCTCCGCGTACTTCCTGCTCGCGCAGGAGGTGCCGGCGTCGTTCACGGAGCCGGTGAACCGGACCGACGCGCTGTACTTCACCGTCACGGTGTTCGCGACCGTGGGGTTCGGGGACATCGCACCCGTCACCCAGGTCGCCCGGGTGCTGACGACCTCGCAGATGGTCGCCGATCTGGTCGTGGTGGGAGTGATCGCCAAAGCCCTGTTCGGCGCGGTCCGGATCGGGATGCGCAGACGAGGGGAGGACCCATGAGCGCGCCGCGTACGCGATCCGACCCGTCGGACGGCGGGTCCCAGCCGCAAGAAGCGGTCGTGCTGAGGCACTTGCTGCGCAGTCCCGGCTATCTCAAGGCGCTCGCCTTCTGTGCCCTGATCGGCATACCGGTGTCCCTCGTCGCCTTCTGGTTCCTCGTCCTGTTGCACGAACTGGAACACGCGCTGTGGGCGGACCTGCCCCACGCCCTGGGCTGGGACGCCCCGCCCTGGTGGTGGCCCTTCCCCCTGCTGCTCGTCGCCGGCGTCGGGGTCGGCCTGATCGCCACCCGCCTGCCCGGGGCCGGCGGCCACGCCCCCGTCTCCGGACTGGACGACTCGGGACCCCCCTCGTCACGCGCGCTGCCCGGCGTCCTCCTCGCGGCGTTGGCGAGCCTGCCCTTCGGCGCGGTCCTGGGACCGGAGGCCCCGCTGATCGCCCTGGGCGGCGGCCTGGCCCTGGTGTTCCGCAACCTCGCGCAGGTGCCGGCGACCGCCCGGAGCGCCGTCCTGCTGGGCACGGCCGGAGCGGCGGCGGCCGTGTCCGCGATCTTCGGCAACCCGCTGATCGCCGCGGTGCTCCTCATGGAGGTCGCGGGGGTGGGCGGGCCGCAGCTGTTCGCGGTCATGCTCCCCGCCCTGCTCTCCAGCGGGGTCGGGGCCCTGGTGTTCACCGGACTCGGCCGCTGGACCGGCCTGGCGACGGGCAACCTCTCCCTGAAACTGTCCGGACCGCTCCCCCGCCTGGATCTCGCCGACGTGCTCTGGGCGCTGGCCATCGCCGTGGCCCTCGCCGCGGTCCTGCACCCGCTGCTGGCCGGAGCCCGGCTGATCGCCTCGTACGTCGCGGCGCGGCCGCTGGTTCGGACCCTGCTGTGCGCCCTCGGCGCCGCCGCCTGCGCCGCGCTCTACGCGCTGATCACGGACCGCTCGCCCGTGCAGGTCGCCTCGTCCGGCCAGTCCACGCTCGCCGGACTGGCCGCCGACCCGCACGCGTGGGGGGTCGGGGCGCTGCTCGCCGTCCTGCTGTTCAAGGGCGCGGCCTACGCGCTCTGCCTCGGCAGCCTGCGCGGCGGCCCCGTGTTCCCGGCGCTCTTCCTCGGCGCCGCGGCGGGCGTCCTGCTCGCGCCGCTGCCGGGCTTGGGCGTCGTCCCGGCCATGGCGGCGGGCATGGCCGCGGCCACGGTCATCGCGCTGCGGCTGCCGGTGAGCAGCGTGCTGCTCGTGGTCCTGCTGCTGGGCAGCGCCGCGATGATGCCCGTGGTGATCCTGGCGGCCGTGGTCGCCTTCGTCATCACCGAGCTGCTCCCGATCGGGACGGTCCGGGAGCCCGAGGGCGCGCTCTGATGCTCTGAGGCGGGGCCTCAGTGGCCGGGCTCCGCGGCCGAGATGGCCGCGAGGGCCGAGCCCGGGTCCCGTTCGACCTCGAGGTCCCCCAGGGTGACCACACCGACGAGTTCGCCCGCCTCGGTCTGTACGGGGAGGCGGCGCAGTGCGTGCCGGCGCATGAGGTCGATGGCCTGCTCGACGTGGTCGTCGGGCCGCACCGTGAGCGGGTCCGTGCTGCAGATCGCGTGCACCGTGGTGTCGGCGAGATCGCGGTTCTCGGCCACGGCCCGGATGACGAGGTCCCGGTCGGTCAGGATGCCGCGGAGCCGTCCCTCGTCGACGACGAGGACGTCGCCGATGCCGGCGTCGCGCATGACGCGCGCGGCTTCCGCCAGTGAGGTGAGCTTCTCGACGGTCACCGGGTTCCCGGTCATCACTTCGTGGACCTGTCGGGTCATGATTCCTCCCTGCGCAGGAAGCGGACCAGAACCTCCTGATGCCGTGCGGGCCGGGAGGCGGGCCGGGCCACCTCGCGGGGACCCGCCACCTCCCGTACCGGGCGTCTTACCGTTGCGGCGGTCGCCAAACCCGACGGGAGGGGCGCGTGTCGCGCAAGGGGTCTCCGGCGGTGTGAGCGGAGCCCCACGGGGTAGACGTAAAGGACACCCCACGCCATGGGAGGCAGCCACGATCGCCGCCCCGGCTCACGCCGGGGGCGACGACCGCGCCGTCCAGGGGGCCTCCCGCGCGCGGGATCGGCACGGCGCCGGAGCGGCCGGTACCGTGCCCCCGCGCACTTCGCACGCTAGCGAGGACCTGCCATGGACGGCCCGGAGCTTTCCCACCAGGAGCGCATGATCCTCGAGGACATCGAGGGCGGACTGCGCACGGACGAACTCCTCGACCGGCGCCTCCGTACGCTGAGCCGTGGCCTCAGACCGTGGACCGGCGCCTGGAACAGCGCCCTCGACCACCGCTTGGGCCTCTGCACATCCCTGCTCGCCGTCGCCTGCGCCGCGCTCTTCGTCCGCGCCGCGGTGTCGACGTCGCCGGACTCCCTCTGGCTCTTCGCCGCGCTGTGGGTCCCCACGGCGCTCTGCCTGCTCCGGCTGATGTGCCGGTGGGGCCGCGAACGGATGGTGACGGTCCTGGCCGCGCGCGAACGGCCGGAGCCCCCGGTGCCGGGCGCCTCGTCCGTCTAGGCCGTCCCGGGCCGGGCCGTCCCGGGCTAGGGCGTCCCGGGCTCGAGGACCGTCCCCCCGCCCGCGCTCAGTGCTCGTTCTCCAGGTGGACGGGCATCAGCAGCGAGAACGTGTCCTCGGTGTCGGTCCGGCGGACGGCCAGGGGCGCCTTGGGGGCACCGAACTCGAGCTCCAGCCGGTCCCGGCCTCCCGCGGCGAGGGCCTGCAACAGGTACGCGCGGTTGACGGCGACGCGGCTACGGCCCGCACCGCCCTCCCCCACCGCTCCCGGCGCGTCCCCGGCGCCTCGTCCGTCCCCGTCCCCGTCCCCGTCCCCGTCCCCGCAGACGGTCACCGAACCGTCGGCGGCCACCTCGAGCAGGCTGAGGTCGTAGGACGCGCCGTCCTGCTCGCGCACCTCGCTCGCGCGGACGGGACCGCTCTCCAGCGCCTCCCGCAGGGCCGGGACGTCGACGGGGGCGCGGCGCCCGGCCGGCAGGCGGACGAGGCGGCGGTAGTCGGGGAATTCGTGGCCGAGGCACTGGCCGGCCGCCTGCCGGTCCCCGGTCTCCAGGCCGACCCGGTCGCCGTCCACGGTGATGCGGACGGAGCCGTCGTCGCCCAGCAGCGCCCGCATCGCGTCGGCGAGCGGGGACGGCACGACGACCTGCACCCGGGGCCCGTCGTGGCCGGTGGTGCCGGCCAGCGCGACGGCCATCCGGTACCGGTCGGTGGCCACGACGCGGAGCGCCTGGCCGTCGAAGTCGAACAGGACACCGGCGAGCATCGGCAGCTCCGGGTCGCTGCCCGCGGCGAAGCGGACGGCGTCCAGCGCGGCGGCCAGCCCGGCCGCGGAGACCGCCACCCGGACGGGCGCGGAGGGGGAGGCGTCGGCGGACGCCGCGGCGGCATCGGCGGAACGGATCACGGTCATGGGGTTCTCCCTGCATTCGAGTAGCGCTCGGAGCGCGGAGAACTCACCGCGGGCATCGGACAGCCCCCGGCCGAGACGGCGCAGATGCGCCTCGAGCAGCTTGAGCACCAGGTCGGTGTCCGCACCGGACCAGCCGGCCAGGACCAGCCGGATGTCCGCCAAGGGCATCCCCGCCCGGCGCAGCCGGGCCAGCACCCGGGCCTCTTCGAGCTGCCCGGGTCCGTACCAGCGGTAGCCGCTCACCGGGTCCACCCAGGCCGGGACCAGCACGCCCGCGCCGTCGTAGAACCGCAGGGCGCTCACGCTCAGTCCGCAGTCCCGGGCCATCTCGCCGATGCTGCGCATGTCGTTCTCCACACCCGGAACCCTGAGCCCTCCACCAGGTCGAGGGTCAACCCCGGCCGGGCCGCGTGTCCGCGGGCCCCGCCGCCGGAAGCCCTACGGGGCCACGTGGCCACGACACCACGAGGTCACGAGGCCACGCGTCACGAGGCCGCGCGTCACGAGGCCGCGGACGAGGGGGCCGCCAGGAGGGCGAGGGCCGCGGCGAGCTGCTCCCGGACGGCGGCGTCGCTGATGATGCCGTCGGCGCCGACCATGCCGCGGTCCACCGGGATCCGCAGGCACGCCGGCTCCACGATGGCGGCGCCGGTGTAGCCGAGGACCGTCCGCAGCGTGTCCTCCGCGCCCTGGCCGCGTCCGGGGGCGGCCGCGTTCACCCAGGCCACGGGCTTGTCGCAGATCTCCGTGCCGCCGACCGTCCAGTCCAGCAGGTTCTTGAAGGAGCCCGGCAGGGTGCCCGCGTACTCCGGCGCGCAGATCAGGATCCCGGACGCCTCGCCGATCGCCGCGCGCAGCGCGGCCACGGGGGCCGGGAGCGGGTCGCCGTCGTCGTCGGGGTTGAAGTGCGGGAGCTCCGCCAGCCCGTCGTACCGGACGGTCCGCACCGGCGCGGGGGCCGCGGCCCCCGCGGTGCGCAGCACGGACTCGTGGGAGGAGCCGGCCCGCAGGCTCCCCGACAGCAGCAGGATCACCGGAGGCGTGGACATGCGCTCAATGTAGCGAGGTCCTGAAGATCCGGTCCAGGTGGTGGCGGAGCACGGCGATGGCGGATTCCGGGCTGCGCTGGCCCACGAGGATGCTGGTGCCCATGGCCGCCGTCATGGCCAGCAGGCTGATCGCCTCGGTGCGCGCGTCCGCCCCGGGGTCCGCGAGGCCGGACGCCTGGGCCTGTTCGAGGAGCCCGCACACCGCGTTCTCGGCGGCGTCGGGACCGTCGATGAACGGCTGGGCGGCCAGCGCCTCGTCGGTGACGGACAGGATCGAGTACGAGCTGTAGAGGAGATGGAAGGTGCGGCTCTCCTCGTCGGTCGGCAGCGAGGCCAGCAGCAGCGCCTCGATGGTCGCGCGCGGCCCCGGATCCGGACCCGCGGCGGCCAGACGGGCACCCACGCGCGCCGTGAAACGGGCGGTCAGGTGCTGCAGACCGTAGAAGAGGAGCTTCTCCTTGGTCTCGAAGTAGTACTGCACCAGCCGCAAAGACACCCCGGCCTCCGCGGCCACGTCCCGCATGCCCACCGCATGCAGCCCGCGCCGCCCCGCCACCTGGATGAGCGCCTCGGCGATCTGGGCCCGCCGCTCCTCGTGATCCACACGCTTCGGCATGTACCGGCGCCTCCGCCCCTCGCTCTGGGTTCGCTGCCCGGCGTCGCCGGACCTTTTTCATGGTACCGACGTACCAACACCATGGTACGGTCGTATCACGAAGAACGGATCTTCCCGGAGGTGCCCCGTGCCCGAGAACACGACCCGTCCGCGCCGCGACATCGGCCGTTACGTGAGCGACGAGCTGCGCGAGCGCTACTTCGCCGCCTGCGACACCGTCTACGCGATGGGCGCGCCCGCCCGCTCCGAGACGGACGTCGAGACCAGCTTCGGCACCACCCACGTCTACCGGTACGGGCCCACGGACCCCGCCGCCGAGTCCCGCACGCCGGTGGTCCTGATCCACGGCTCCGGCGGCTGCTCCGCGCAGTGGTACCCCAACACCCGGGCCCTCAGCGCCGAACGCCCCGTCTACGCCCTCGACACCCCCGGCGACCCCGGCCGCAGCGTCCAGCGCGAGCCGATGTGGCAGCCCGAGCGCGCGGCCCAGTGGATGGACGAGGCCCTCGACGCGCTCGGCCTCGACAAGGTCCACCTCGTCGGCTCCTCCTACGGCGGCTGGCTGGTCATCAACCAGACGCACCTGCGCCCGGGCCGGCTCGCCTCGGTGACCGCCCTCGACCCGGGCGGCCTGGAGAAGGTGGGTCTGCGCTTCTTCGTCTGGATCTTCGCCAGCCTCTTCGCGACCTTCGCCCCCAAGGCGCTGCGGCCCCGGCTGGCGTCCTGGCTGGAGCAGCCCGTGGTCGTCGTTCCCGAACTGCGCGCGTGGATCCAGGCGGGTGTCCGCGCCTTCCGGATCCGGCGCCCCGCCCCGCTGCCGCTGTCGGACGCCGAACTGGGCTCGATCCGGACGCCGTTCTACCTGATCATGGGCAAGCGCAGCCTGCTCGTGCACCCGAAGCGCCAGCTGGAGCGGGTGCCGCGGCTGATCCCCGGCGCGCGCGCCGAGATCGTCGCCGCCACGGGCCACGGCCCGCAGATCGACCACCCCGACATGGTCAACGCCCGGATGCTCGCCTTCATGGAGGACATCGACTCGCTCGAGCCGGCCACGGCGGCGACCGACGCGTAGGTCCGGGGCCCGGACCGGCCCTCAGACCACGACCAAGGCCACCGCCGCCGCGCCCCAGAGCGCGGCGGGGGGGGGGGTGGGCCGGGGGCCGGGGTGGCCCCCCCCCCAATTGCGGGGCCCCACCCCCCCCCCCGCCCCCCCCCCC
>NZ_JBSGWY010000018.1:87359-117456 GCF_053609145.1 Streptomyces sp. NPDC054961
GCGGCCCAGGGCGCCCCCCGCCCCTTTGGTCCGGGCCCCGCACCGGCCCACAGACCACGACCACGCCCACCCCCGCCGCCCCCATGAGCGCGGCGGCGGAGTGGATGGCCGGGTGACCGTAGTCGCCCGACCATAAGTGCCGGGCCAGACCGCCCACCGCGGCCAGCGCCGCGATGATGCCGATCTGGGCGAGCAGGGTGACCGTGGTGAAGGGGGCCAGCAGCAGCGTGAACGAGTTGAGCCAGAACGGGGCCGCGCCGGTCCAGCCGCGCCAGTTCCGGATCTCCGTCGTCATAATGCCGCCACCAGCCCTTCGATCGCCTTTACGAGACGTCAACTCGCAGGCTGTACAGCCTCCTTGCGTGCTGCGGTCGGGACAAGGGCCCGTTCGGCAAGAAATCCGAAAGCCAGGCCGAAAGTGGTCCACATCGCGGCCTGGATGGCCAGCGAGGCGAGCCGGAACTGCCAGACGAGCGCGGCGGGGAAGTCCGCCGGGACCTCGTTGACGCCGGGCAGGGACGCGTACGCGATGCCGACCGCCACCACGAAGGCCGACGAGGCGGCGATCGAGGCGTTCCAGTTGCCGAGGCGCGGCGCCAGGCGCCGGCCCAGGATCAGCGCGCCCACGGCGAGCAGCACGCTGAGCGCGATCATCAGGACGTAGAGCGTGGTCCGCTGGACCGTGGTCTCGGGGTCTCCGACGGCCGGCGGGTTGGCGGGGTACTTGAAGAACGGCACCAGGCCGACGGTGACGAACAGACCGCCGGCGACCAGTGCCGCCGTGGCCCGGGGGCCGAAGCGGCCGATGCGGCCCAGGGCGTAGCAGAAGACGAGCGCCGCGATGCCGCCGAGCGCGACGCCGTAGAGCACGGTTCCGGTGCCGAGACCGGCCGTGGCCTGCAGGGCCCGGCTGACCGGGGCCGCCTCCTCCCCGTGGTGGTGGGCGCCGGCCTCCTCGATGGCGATCGCCGCGTCGACCTTGGATTCACCGAGGAGGTACGCGAAGAGGAAGGCCGCGACTCCGGCCAGCAGACCCGCGAGCATGCCCCGGACGAGGAACACCCGGGGAGTGACGGCGGGCATGGGTGAGCTGTCGTTCATGGGTGAGCTGTCCCTCGCTGGTCAGTGGCAGGGGAAGCCGAGGAGGTGACGGCCGTCGTGCATCCACTCGTGGACGGTGTCGCCCTCGAAGATCGCGGTGGCGCCCTGCTCGGCGCCCACGAGGTAGAGCAGGACCAGCATGAGGATGCCGACGAACAGGGCCCAAGGGGCCAGCGCGGAGAGGGAGATGGGAGCGACGGCCGCAGGGGCGGCAGTCGTGGGCACGGCGGAGTGGGCCATGGCAGGAACCTCCAGGGGGAACACGCGTCCCGGTCAGTGGTGCTCATGACGACGGTGGCGGGTCTGACTTCCCTCCCCCTCCGGGAGGATTCACAGTGGCGCGACCGTGCCGGATTGTCACCGGGCTTCCGTCATACCGTCGTCTTGTCGAACGTGACCGTACCCCGCTTACGCTCACCTTATGAACCCCCCATTGGTACGAGTTCATCTCGTGAGACCGCCGCTCGAGGAGGGAGAGCGCCGCCACCGCTTCCCCTCCGGGGGCCCGTGCCCCGGTCACGAGGGGCTGCGCGGCCAGGATCACGGCGCCTGGGCCGGCCGGACGATGGACGCGGTGGCAGCCGAGGACCCGGCCGCGCTGCACCGCTGGATGACCGACACCGCGTACGCGCCCCCGGGCGGCGGGGAGTCGGTGGACGCGCTGATCGAGCGGGTCGGCGCGCACCTGGACGGGCTGCCTCCCGGCGCGCACCGGGCGGTGGTCGGGCAGGGCGTCGTCCGGGCGGCCGTGGTGTGGGCGCTGGAGCTGCCCCCGGCGGCCTTCTGGCGCCTGGACGTACGGCCCGCGTCGGTGACGGCGCTGACGGGGCGCTCCGGCCGCTGGAACCTGCTCGTGGGGCAGCCCGAGTAGCGGACCGGACCGGAGCGGGCCGAGCGGCCGGAGCGACCGAGGCGTCAGACGGTGTGCGCGTCCGCGACGGACAGGGCCTCGTCGATGATCCGCAGGCCCTTGGCGACGTCCTCGGCCGAGATGTTGCACGGGGGCGCCACGTGGAGGCGGTTGCCGGCGATCAGCGGCCACAGCCCGGCCTTCTTCAGGGCGGCGCCGAACTCGGCCATGGGGGCGCTGTCGGCCCCGGAGGCGTTGTACGGCACGAGCGGCTCGCGCGTGAGCCGGTCCCGTACGAGCTCCAGGGCCCAGAAGGTGCCCAGACCGCGGACCTCCCCGACCGAGGGGTGGCGTTCGGCGAGGGCGGCGAGGCCGGGGCCGAGCAGCTGCGAGCCGGTGCGGGCGGACTGCTCGACGATGCCCTCCTCCTCCATGACGTTCACGGTGGCGACGGCCGCGGCGCAGGCCAGCACGTGCCCGGAGTACGTCAGCCCGCCCGGGTAGGGGCGGCGGGCGAAGGTCTCGGCGATGCCGGCCGAGATGGCGACTCCGCCGAGGGGGACGTAGCCGCTGGTGATGCCCTTGGCGAAGCAGAGCAGGTCGGGGCGCACGTCCCAGTGGTCGGCGGCGAACCACTTACCGGTCCGCCCGAATCCGACCATGATCTCGTCGAGGATGAAGACGATGCCGAAGCGGTCGCAGAGCTCGCGGACGCCCGCCAGATAGCCGTCGGGGTGCACGAGCACGCCGGGGGCTCCCCCGACGGTCTCCAGGATGATCGCGGCGACCGACTGCGGTCCCTCGAAGACGATGGTGTCCTCGAGGTGGCGCAGGGCGCGCTCGCACTCCTCGGCCGGGTTGGCCGAGTAGAAGGGCGAGCGGTAGGCGAACGGCCCCCAGAAGTGCACGACTCCGGCGGTCGCCGTGTCGTTGCCGAAGCGGCGCGCGTCGCCCGTGAGGTTGATCGCGGTGGAGGTGGCGCCGTGGTAGGAGCGGTACGCCGAGAGGATCTTGGGGCGGTTGGTGTGCAGCCGGGCCATGCGGACGGCGTTCTCCACGGCCTCGGCACCCGCGTTGGTGAAGAAGACCTTGTCGAGGTCGCCGGGGGTGCGCTCGGCGATCAGCCGGGCGGCCTCGGAGCGCACGTCGACGGCGAACCCCGGTGCGACGGTGCAGAGCTTGGCGGCCTGCTCGGCGATGGCCGCGGCGACCTTGGGGTGCTGGTAGCCGATGTTCGTGTAGACGAGCGCGCTGGAGAAGTCGAGGTAGCGGTTGCCGTCGTAGTCCCAGAAGTACGAGCCCTCGGCGCCCGCGACGGCGAGGGGGTCGATGAGCTCCTGGGCGGACCAGGAATGGAAGACGTGCTTGCGGTCGGCTTCTTTCACTGCCGCCTTGGCTGCGGCGAGGGCGTCGGCTTCTGCGTTCATGGGCCGAGCGTAGTTGTCCGGCATGTGGATGCTCCTCCAGGTGGAGCGCGGCCTCGGCCACGTCGTCCGGCGTGCCGCCCGGGGCGCGCTCCGAGCCGTCCCCGGGCTCCGCGTTAGGGACCCGTCAAAGCCGCGCCCCCGGGCGTATGGGGCCCATCAAGGAAGCCCGTGGGGGCGCGCGAAGGCGTTCCACTCGGAGGTGTCCGAAAAACAACCACGACTCTCCTGGAGCCCACGATGGCCGACCTGGCCTTCATCGTGACCACGATCGCGGTCTTCGCGCTGGTGGCACTCGTCGCCAAGGGGGTGGCCAAGCTGTGAACGCCGAGAACGTCATCGGCCTGCTGGTCGCCGTCGCGCTGCTGGGCTACCTCGTGGTCGCCCTCGTGTTCCCGGAGAGGTTCTAGCCTCCGATGAGTCCCGTTCTTGCCGGGGTGCTCCAGCTGCTCGCGCTCGCGGCGGCCCTCGCCCTCGCCCATCGCCCGCTCGGCGAGCACATGGCCCGCGTCTACTCCTCGAAGAAGCACTACGCACCCGAGAAGTGGATCTACAAGGCCGTCGGCGCCCAGCCGGACGCCGAGATGCGCTGGCCCGCGTACCTGCGGTCGGTCCTCGCCTTCTCGGCGGTGAGCGTCTTCTTCCTCTATCTCCTCCAGCGCCTGCAGGGCCACCTGCCCGGCTCGCTCGGCTTCGCCTCCATCGAGCCGGACCAGGCGTTCAACACCGCCGTCTCCTTCGTGACGAACACCAACTGGCAGTCGTACGCGGGCGAGCAGGCCATGGGCCCGCTCGTCCAGACCGGCGGCCTGGCGGTTCAGAACTTCGTCTCCGCCGCGGTCGGCATGGCCGTGGCGGTGGCCCTCGTACGGGGCTTCGCCCGCTCCCGCACCGGCGAACTCGGCAACTTCTGGTCCGACCTGGTGCGCGGCACGGTCCGTGTCCTGCTGCCGCTGTCGGCGATCGCGGCGATCGTGCTGGTGGCCTGCGGGGTCATCCAGAACTTCGCCGGGATCCACGAGGTCGGCCAGTTCGCGCACGGTCACGGCGCGGGCGCTCAGCAGTGGAACGGCGGCGCGGTCGCCTCGCAGGAGGCCATCAAGCAGCTGGGCACCAACGGCGGCGGCTACTTCAACGCCAACTCCGCCCACCCCTTCGAGAACCCGACGCCCTTCTCGAACCTCTTCGAGATCTTCCTGATCCTCCTCGTCCCCGTCTCCCTGACCCGCACCTTCGGCCGCATGGTCGGCTCGGTCCGCCAGGGCTACGCGATCCTCGCCACGACGGTCATCATCTGGATCAGCTTCACCGCGCTGATGATGTGGACGGAATTCAGCCACCACGGCCCGGCACTCCAGGCGGCCGGCGGGGCGATGGAGGGCAAGGAGACCCGCTTCGGCATCGGCGCCTCCGCGATCTTCTCGGTCGCCACGACGCTGACGTCGACCGGCGCGGTCAACTCCTTCCACTCCTCCTACACGGGGCTCGGCGGCGGCATCCAGCTGCTCGGCATGCAGCTCGGCGAGATCGCGCCCGGCGGCGTCGGCTCCGGCCTCTACGGCATGCTGATCATGGCGGTCATCGCGGTGTTCATCGCCGGCCTGATGGTCGGCCGGACCCCCGAGTACCTGGGCAAGAAGATCGGCACCCGCCAGATCAAGTTCGCCGCCTGCTACATCCTGATCACCCCGGCTCTCGTCCTCGGCTTCACCGCCCTGGCCATGGCCCTGCCCACCCCCGGCCACTCGATGTCCAACGGCGGCGCGCACGGGTTCTCCGAGGTCCTCTACGCCTACACCTCGGCCGGAAACAACAACGGCTCGGCCTTCGCGGGCCTCGACGCCAACACCCAGTGGTTCAACACGACCACCGGGCTCGCGATGCTGCTCGGCCGCTTCCTGCCGATGGTCTTCGTCCTGGCCCTGGCCGGTTCGCTCGCCGAACAGCAGCCCGTCCCCGCGACGGCGGGAACGCTGCGCACCGAGAAGCCCCTGTTCTCGTTCCTGCTCGTCGGCACGATCCTCATCGTCACCGGCCTCACCTACTTCCCGGCGCTGGCGCTGGGCCCGCTCGCCGAAGGGCTCGCCTCATGAGCACCATCACCCCCACCCGCGCCCCCCACGGGGACCTGCCCGGCGGCCACGGGCCCGAGAAGGCCCGGACCGGCGGTGGCGTCTTCGACCCCGAGCAGCTGCTGAAGTCCTTCCCGGACGCCCTGCGCAAGCTGGACCCGCGCGTGATGGTCAAGTCCCCCGTCATGTTCGTGGTGCTGATCGGTTCCGTACTCACCACCGTGCTGGCCGTCTCCGACCCGGGCAGCGTCTTCGGCTGGGCGATCACCGCCTGGCTGTGGCTGACCACGATCTTCGCGAACCTCGCGGAGGCGGTGGCCGAGGGCCGCGGCAAGGCGCAGGCCGACACGCTGCGCAAGGCCAACACGGAGACGGTCGCCCGTCGGCTGAACGGCTCGGAGCAGGAGCTGGTGCCCGGCACGGAGCTGCGCATCGGCGACCTCGTGGTCTGCGAGGCCGGGGACGTCATCCCCGGCGACGGCGATGTCGTCGAGGGCGTGGCCTCGGTCGACGAGTCGGCGATCACGGGCGAATCGGCCCCGGTCATCCGGGAGTCGGGCGGCGACCGCAGCGCCGTGACCGGCGGCACCAAGGTGCTCTCCGACCGCATCGTCATCAAGATCACGACGAAGCCCGGCGAGACCTTCGTCGACCGCATGATCAATCTGGTCGAGGGCGCGGCCCGGCAGAAGACGCCCAACGAGATCGCGCTGAACATCCTGCTCGCCTCGCTGACCATCGTCTTCCTGCTGGCCGTCGTCACCCTGCAGCCCTTCGCGGTGTACGCGCACGCCGAGCAGTCGATGATCGTGCTGACGGCCCTGCTGGTCTGCCTGATCCCGACCACGATCGGCGCCCTGCTCTCCGCCATCGGCATCGCGGGCATGGACCGCCTGGTCCAGCGCAACGTCCTGGCCATGTCCGGGCGTGCCGTGGAGGCCGCGGGCGACGTCTCCACCCTCCTCCTCGACAAGACCGGCACCATCACCCTCGGCAACCGCCAGGCCTGCGCGTTCGTCCCGGTGAGCGGGGCCCGCGCCGCCGACCTGGCCGACGCCGCCCAGCTGTCCTCACTGGCCGACGAGACCCCCGAGGGCCGCTCGATCGTGGTCCTCGCGAAGGAGAAGTACGGACTGCGGGAACGCCACCAGGGCGAACTGACGGGAGCCGAGTGGATCCCCTTCACCGCGCAGACCCGCATGTCGGGCGTGGACGTGGACGGCCGCGAGGTCCGCAAGGGCGCCGCCTCCTCGATCACCGCATGGGTCGCCGCGCAGGGCGGCACGGCCGCCCCGGACACCGCCGCGAAGGTCGAGGAGATCTCGGGCGCGGGCGGTACGCCGCTGCTCGTGGCCGTCGCCGACGAGAAGGGCGCCCGCGTCCTCGGCGTCATCCACCTGAAGGACGTGGTCAAGGAGGGGATGCGCGAACGCTTCGAAGAGCTCCGGCGCATGGGCATCAAGACCGTGATGATCACGGGCGACAACCCGCTCACCGCCAAGGCCATCGCCGAGGAGGCGGGCGTGGACGACTTCCTCGCGGAGGCCACCCCCGAGGACAAGATGGCCCTCATCAAGCGGGAGCAGGCGGGCGGCAAGCTCGTCGCGATGACGGGCGACGGTACGAACGACGCCCCGGCCCTCGCGCAGGCGGACGTCGGCGTCGCGATGAACACCGGGACCTCGGCCGCCAAGGAGGCCGGGAACATGGTGGACCTGGACTCCGACCCCACCAAGCTCATCGAGATCGTGGAGATCGGCAAGCAGCTCCTCATCACCCGGGGAGCCCTGACCACCTTCTCCATCGCCAACGACGTCGCGAAGTACTTCGCGATCATCCCCGCCATGTTCGCGGTGGTCTACCCGGGCCTCGACAAGCTCAACGTCATGGGCCTGCACTCGCCGGACTCCGCGATCCTGTCCGCCGTCATCTTCAACGCCCTGGTCATCGTCGCCCTCGTACCGCTCGCCCTGAAGGGCGTCCGCTACCGGCCCACCAGCGCCGACAAGATGCTCCGCCGCAACCTCACCCTCTACGGCGTGGGCGGCCTGGTCGCCCCCTTCATCGGCATCAAGCTCATCGACATGATCGTCTCCCTCATCCCCGGGCTGCGCTGAACAAGGAACGTGCTGACCACCATGAACAACTCCGTAGGAAACACCGCCCGTCTCCTCGGCGCCGGCCTGCGCGCGCTGCTCGTCCTCACCGTGCTGTGCGGGGTGCTCTACCCGCTCGCCGTCACCGGGGTCGCCCAGGCCGCCTTCGGCCACCGGGCCAACGGCTCGGAGGTCAAGGACGAGAACGGCCGGGTCGTCGGCTCCTCCCTGATCGGCCAGTCGTACGGGGACGACCTGCGCTGGTTCCAGGGCCGCCCGGCGGCCGGCCTCGCCGCGAACACCGTGAACACCCAGTACGAGCTGCTGGTCTCGGGAGCCGGCAACAAGGCGGCCGACAGCCCGGAACTGCTGGAGGCGGTCCGCGAGGCCCGGGCCCGCGTCCTGCTCGACAACACCGTCCCGGGCTACACCCCGGAACCCTCCGAGATCCCGGCCGACGCCGTCACCTCCTCGGGCTCCGGACTGGATCCGGACATCTCCCCGGCCTACGCGAAGCTCCAGCTGCACCGCGTCGCGCAGAAGAACGGCCTCCCGGTCGCGACGGTCGCGCGACTCGTCGCCGACCACACGCGGGCCCGCACCCTCGGCTTCATGGGCGAACCGCGCGTGAACGTCCTGGAACTGAACGTGGCCCTGAAGGCCCTGGCGCGGACGTAGCGGGAGCGCGGGAGGTGACGCGCCCGAGGCCCGTCCTTGACGTTCTCACCCGTTCGGGCGCACGCCCCCCACGACGTGATCTTCTCCCGGTCCACCGCCCGCCATCTGCGAAGACGCTCCCGCCGCCGGGTGACAGCGGGATGACGTCTCGTCAGATCTTCGTGTTACGGCGGGTGCCCGGCGTCCGGGAGCGGTCCACTGCTCTCAGGACCCGGCCGCCCGAGCCGGACCAGAAGGGAATCTCATGCCCCGCGCCCAGTGGGTGGTCGGCGTGCTGACGGTGACTCTGCTGCTGACGGGCATAGGGGTGTTGCGCGCCACCGAGGGCGCCGGGCCGACCGCCCCGACCGCCGGCGACGCCCTGCCCTCCCGGGTCCTGGGACTCTCCGGTCCGCGCCGGGTGGCGCGGCAGCTGGAGCACTCGGGCGGGCACACCACCGGCGAGGGCTCCCAGCGGCCCCTGCGGTCGAGCGTCACGCCCCTGCCGGCGGCGCGGCCCCTGCGGCTGGTCATCCGGAGCCTGGGAATCGACGTACGGCTGACGGGCGGGACACCGGGCGCCGGGCCGGTCCCCGCCGATCCCGGGTCCGGCAGGGACCGTGCGGACGCCAAGGACCCCGGGGACGGCGGGTACGAGGACGGCCGGTACGGCGGCGGCAGGCACGAGGGCGGCAGGTACGAGGGCGGCGGTGCGTACGGCCGGGACGGCGCCGTGTGGGATTCCGCCGGCCCCGCCCCGGGCACGGCCGGCACCGCCGAGGTCTCCGGGAACGTCCCGCGCCTGTCCGAGCTCCGCCGCGGGCAGACGATCGAAATCGTCCGCGCGGACCGTCGTACGGCCGTCTTCACCGTGTACCGGGTCTCCCCCACGGGCGTTGCCGAGCGCAACGCCTCCGGCAAGGCCAGACTCCGCCTCATGAGCGGCGAAACGGCCGTCCTGGCCCGCCTCACGGGGCACCGCCGCTCACCGCGCTAGCGGCACCCTCCCCGGCTGCCCGTCAGCCGTGGGGGGTGTCTTCGTCCGCCGGTCGGGGGGATCTGCGAGCCGCGCGGAGAGTCGGTCCGCATGTCGGGGCAGACCCTCCGCATGAGCGGGACGCGGTGCGCGCGGGCGGCACTGGGCAGGGCCCTGAGGGTGCCCCTGACGGTGCTCTGCGTCGTGCTGCTGTGCCTGTTCGGGACGGGCGGCCCCGGCCCGTCCGCGTCGGCCGACACCTCCCGCGGTTCCTCCTCCGCGCCCGCCGAGCCCACCGAGGCACCGGCCGACCCGGCCGGCGATCCCGAGGTGCGCGTAGCCGTCCGGCTGACCGTGCGCGACATCCCGGGCGTACGGGGCCTGCAGCGGCCGGTGTTTCACGTGAAACACCCGCCTGCCGGGGCGGCGGATCCGCACGGGACGGCGGCGACGGCAGCGGGGGCGTCCCTCCTGCCGGTGCGGAGTGTGGTCCTGTGCTGCTGAGCGGTCCCGGACCGATCAGCGGCTCAGCTCCCCCACACCCCGACCACCGTGAGGTTCCGCCATGCCCGTCGACCCGTACCTGGCCCTGAACGCCCTGCTCCGCGCCGAGGCCGCCCGCTTCTCCCCGCCGGCCCCGCAGGTCCGCCCGTCCGAACCGGAACCCGCGCAGCGCGCCGAGGCTCCGGCCCAGGACGCCGCGGCCGAGTAGTCGGTCCGCGAGCGGACAGGAGAAGGCACCGGTTCCCGCGCCCTCGGCAACGGAGAGTGGTCACATTGAGGTTCGACCACGAGGCACGGGAACCGGCGCCCCTGTCAGTCTCGGCGGCCGGGACCCCCGGCCGCCCCGGTCTTTGGTCCATGATCCGCCGGCCGAAAGTACCGACCCGAACGTCCTCGCGGCGGTCGGGGACGGTCCGTTGCCCGACGCGGCGGACGGCCTAGTCCTCCCGCGTGTAGTAGCGGTAGAACGCCGCCAGCCCGACCCCCGCGCCGATGAGCAGGGACAGCCCCGAGGACTTGAAGATGCTCTCGCCGGAGAGGCTGTAGAGGTAGCCGAAGGAGATGCCGGCGAAGGCCCCGTACGCCGCGGCGTGCAGCTCCCGCTTCAGCCGGGGACCGAACCGGGCGAGGGCGAACAGGCAGGCGGCGAAGATCGCGCCGCACAGGATCCCGTAGAAGACGTTGCCCGCGTCGACGGGCCCCGTCTGGCGCTTCATGAAGGCCGCGTAGACGCCGTAGACGAGTCCCGCCAGCAGGGGACCGGCCAGCGCCATGGTCAGGTGGGTCGTCGCGCCGGCCGCCGGCTGGCGGTGCCGCCCGGGGGCGGTGGGTGCCGCGTGTGCCATGACGGGCTCCTCTCTTCCACCATCCAGGGCACACCCGCCGCCTCCGGGCGGCAACTGGATCACCCGGGGGGCGGCGCGCGCCACCCGCTCGCAGCAGCCCCGCTCGCGCCGCCCGGCCGCCCGCCTTTCCCTGGTGACGTGCGGACCTTTCTCTCGGCGGTACTCATCGCGCTCGTGACCCTGCTGGTGCCCGCGAGCGCCGTCGCGTACTGGGCCGACCACGAGCTCGGCAACGCCGACCGGTACACCGCCGCCATGTCCCCGCTCGCCATGAACCCCGCCGTGCAGAACCTCGTCGTCACCCAGGCCGGCCGCGCCCTCTCCGGACAGATCGACGCCGGGCCGTTCCAGGGCGGGCTCGACGCCCTGCTCGGCGAGGCACTGCGCTCCTTCGTCGGCACCCCCGCCTACCGCACCGCGTGGGACGCCGCGAACCGCGCCGCCCACGCCGCCTTCTTCGAAGCGCTCACCACCGGCCACGGCGATGCCGTCACCATCGACCTCGCGCCCGTGATCGCACAGGTCAAGGAGGACCTCATCGGCAACGGGGTGCCCCTCGCCGACCGCATCCCGGTGACCCACGTCGCGGTGAAGGTCATGGAGTACGACGACCTCGGCTCGCTCCGGAAGGGGTTCCACATGCTCCAGGTCGCCGGTGTCTGGCTCCCCCTGCTGACCGTGGTGCTGGCCTGCACGGCCATCGCCGTCGCCGTCCACCGGCGCCGCGCGGTGGTGGCCACCGGTCTGGGGCTCGCGGTCGGCGCCGTGCTGCTGTGGGCGGCCGTGGCGCTGGGCCGCCGCCTCACCCTGGACGACCTGCCGGCCGACATCGACCGGGGCGCCGCCGAGGCGGTGTACGACGCGCTCACCGCGTTCCTGCGGACCACCGCCTGGGTGGTGCTGGCCGTCGGTCTCGCCGCGGCGCTGGCCGCCTGGCTGATGGGCCGGATCCGCCGCACCCCATAAGCTCGGAAGGTACCGAATGGCGCCCAAATCCGCAGAACAGGGCAGAAGAACCGATTCGCGAGCGGGGCCACGGAAGCGGGAATGAGTACAGCGGGAATGAGCACAGGACGCACCGAAGAGATACCGTCCGGGCGGCCCCGGCACACGCCGGGACGGCCCCACCCGCTGAGCCCGCCCGCCTGGCTGCTGAAGGGCCTCCGGCCGGGTACCGCGCCGATCCCGTGGGCCGCCGTGCTCCGCGCCGGCATCGCCCTGTCCGTACCGCTGGCCGTCGGCTTCGCCGTCGACGAGCCGGAGTACGGTGCGCTCGTCTCGATGGGCGCCCTGTCCGGGGTCATCGGCGACACCGCGGACGCCTACCGGATGCGGCTCCTGAACATCGCCGTGCCGCAGTTCTTCGGCGCCGTCGGCGTGGCGCTGGGCACCCTGGTGTTCGGGCACGGCTGGCTCGCGGTCGGCGTCCTGACCGTGATCGCCCTGGTCTCCGGGATGATCTCCTCGATCGGTACGGTCGCGTCCGTCTCCGGGCTGCTCCTCCTGCTGAACGCCGTGGTCGGCGCCGGACTGCCGCTGCCCCAGCCCTGGTGGACCGCCCCGCTGCTGCTGAGCGCGGGCGGGCTGTTCGTCCTCGCGCTGACCCTGGCCGCCTGGCCGCTGCGGGGCCGGGCGCCCGAACGCGCCGCCGTCGCCGCCACCTACCGGGCGCTGGCCGACACCCTGGAGGCGGCCGGCGGTCCGGGGCCCGCGTACGAGGAGCGCCGCCACGAGATCACCCAGGCCCTCAACCAGGCCTACGACCTGGTGCTGGGCCGCCGGGCCCGGGTGCACGGACGCAGCCCCTCTCTCGTGCGGATGCTGGCCCAGCTGAACGTGGTGATCCCGCTCGTCGAGGCCGCGCCCGCCGCGCACCTGCGCGGCACACCGCTGCCGCCCGAGATCCCGGCGGCCGTGCGGGAGCTCGCCACGGCGATCGAGGAGGGGCGCACCGGAACACCCGTACTGGACCTCCCCGCGCCGGGCAGCCCGTCCGAGCGGGCCATCGACGCGGCCCTGCGCCACGCGGCGACCATCGTGCTGCTGGCCGAGCCGGATCCGTACAACGTCGACGACCGGCTCGGCCGTCCGGCCGCCCTGGGCATCCGGGCCCGCCGGGCGGTGCGCGACATGATGTTCTCCAAGGCCTCCTGGCGGTACGGGCTGCGGCTCGCGCTGTGCATCGGCCTGGCCCAGGCGCTGGTGTCGGTGGTGGAGATCGAGCGGTCCTACTGGGTCGCGCTGACCGTCACCTTCGTCCTCAAGCCCGACTTCGGCTCGGTGTTCTCGCGGGCCGTGATGCGCGCGCTGGGCACCGCCGCGGGGCTGGTCATCGCGGCCGCCGTGCTCGCGGAGGTGCCGCGCGGCTGGTGGGACGTGCCGGTGATGGCGGTGCTCGCCGCCCTGATCCCGGCGTTCTCCGCCAAGGGGTACGCCTTCCAGACCGCCGCGATCACCCCGGTGATCCTGCTGCTCTCGGACCTGCTCAACCACCAGGGCTTCGACCTGATCCGCCCCCGGCTGCTGGACAGCCTGATCGGCTGCGCCATCACCCTCCTCGCCGGCTACCTGCTGTGGCCCGAGAGCTGGCACACCCGGATCGGGCACCGGCTCGCCGACACCGTGGACGACGCCGCCCGGTACGTCGAACGGGCCTTCGGCGGACCTCCCGGCACGGAAGCGGGGAGCCGGGCGGCACGCACCGCCCGGCTCCAGGCCCGGCGCCGGATCTACCGGGACCTGTCGGGGGTACGGAGCGAGTTCCAGCGCGCGCTGACGGAGCCCGCGCCCACCGGGGCGCGGGCCGCCGCGTGGTGGCCCCTGGTCGTCGCCCTGGAGCGGATCGTCGACGCGACCACCGCGGCCCGGGTCCGGGTCAACCACGGCGCGCAGCCGCCGGACGAGCGGGAGGTCGCGGCGATCGCCGAGGACCTGCGGGGCCTGGCCCGGGGTGTGCGAACGGCCCGCACCCCGGCCCAGCTGCACCCGCCGTCCCCGCCCGTGGTGGACGAGACCTCGGTACTGGCCCCGGTCCGCCACGAGCTGGCGGCAGCCCGCGCCCTGGCCGGCCCCCGGCACGAGGCCCCGTAGCGGCGAGGGCGCCGGACCGCGGCTCCCCCAATGGCCCCGCGCCCCGGGCCCGTCCGGCCGGGACGGGAGAGCATCGGGGCATGAGGTTCCTCCCCCGTCGCGGCCGGCGCTTCCCCGCCCTCGCCGCTCTCGCCGCCCTCGCGGCCGCGGCGGGCTGCGCCGATGTGGAGGGGCTGGCGAGCGAGGGCGACCTGGGCACGGTGCACGCACCGCAGAGCCTGTGGACGGACATCCGCCCCGCGCCGCCCGGGCCCGGCCAGAAGCCGGGGACGGCCACCGTGGTACCCGGGCTCCCCAAGGTCCCGGGCCGGTCCATGCGCGGGGTGAACGCGCTGGAGGTCCTCCGCGCGGACCTCACCTCCGCCGCCGCCGGGGACGGCGGGACCGGGCAGCTCGTCGACCCGCGCGCGGCCCGGCGGCTCGCGCTCTGCACACAGGCTGTGGACGGCGGACCGGACTGCCCGGTCCGGCCGGGCGTGCTGCACGATCTGACCGGCGACGGCCGCGAGGAGCTGATCACGGCCCTGGACCTCGACGGCAGACTCAGCGAGCTGCGCGTCTACACCGTCCGGGACGACGGGAGCATCGCCCGGATCCTGTCCCGGCGCGCGGTGCTGGAAGGGGTGGAGGTGGCCGCCGAACACCTCGCGGTGCGCGAGCCGACCTCGAACCCGGCGTACATCTCCATCTCCGACTACGTGTGGGACGAGAAGGCCGGGATCATGAACCTGGCCCAGCTGACCCTCGACGCCTGCCCCCGCCCCGACGACGCCTCCGGTCCCTGCGGCCCGGCGGGCCCGGTCTGAGCGTGGCCGGGGCGGGACGCGTGCTGCGGATGCCGAAGGGGCTGCGCTGGAAGATCGCCACGACCACCACCGCCGTGTGCTGCATGGTCGCCGCCGTGCTCGGGATCATCGTCCACAACGTCGTCTCCCGACAGGTCTCCGGCGAGCTCCGCAAGGACGCGAGCCGGGACCTGGAACACGCCCTCGACCACTACCAGTACGGCACCGTGCACGGCGACGTGAACGTCGGACTCGATCCGCCCGGCCTGCCCGAACCGCTGCGGAAGCTGGTCGCGCGCGGGGAGACCGGCACCATGGTCGGCGAGTACGGCCACGAGCCGGTGATGTGGGCGGCCGGGCCCGCCGACCGCAAGGCGCTCGCCGTGTGGATCCCGTACGCCGGGACCCGCGCGCGGCTCCGGGACATCGACGCCGCCATCCTGGCCGCCGCCGTCCTCGGCGCCGGGGTGGTGGCCCTCGTCGGCCTGTTCCTCGCCAACCGGATCAGCCGCCGGCTCGCCACCACGGCCGCCGTGGCCCGCAGGATCAGCGCCGGGGACCTCGACGCGCGCGTCGGCTTCCCGGCCGACGAGGACGCGCGCCCGGACGGCTCCCGCGACGAGGTGCGGGACGTGGCGCAGGCCCTGGACTCCATGGCGACCTCGCTGCAGGCCCGGCTGGAGGCGGAGAAGCGCTTCACGGCGGACGTGGCCCACGAGCTGCGGACGCCGCTCACGGGCTCGCTGGCCGCGGCGGCGCTGCTGCCCGAGGGCCGCCCCAAAGAGATGATCAACGACCGGCTCCGGGCCCTGCACCTGCTCACCGAGGACCTGCTGGAGATCTCCCGGCTGGACTCGGGCGTCGAACGGGCCGACCTGGCCCGGGTGGAGCTCGGCCGCGCGGTGGAGCGGGCCGCGGCCGCCACCCGCCTGAGCGTCTCGGTCCGGATCCTGCGGGACGCCGTGGTCCTCACCGACCGGCGCCGCCTGGACCGGATCCTGGCCAACCTGCTGGCCAACGCCGACCGGCACGGGCGCCCGCCGATCGAGGTGAGCGTCGAGGGCCCGGTGGTGACCGTCCGCGACCACGGGCCGGGATACCCGGCCGACCTCATCGAGCGGGGCCCGCAGCGCTTCCGCACCGGCGACCCGGGACGGGGGCGGAGTCACGGCCTGGGTCTGACCATCGTGGCCGGACAGGCGGCGGTGCTGGAGATCGCCCTGGCCTTCTCCAACGCCCCGGACGGGGGTGCGGTGGCCTCGCTCCGGCTGCCCGTGGGACGGCTGCCCCACGAGAGTTGAGCGGCGGGCGGTGCGTGTTTCACGTGAAACACCCGTGCGGGGTGGATGTTTCACGTGAAACATCCACCCCGTGGTGTTCAACTCACCGGATCAGACTCCGATGTTCTTGCCGTCCTTGCGCCAGACCGACACGACCGCCGGGCGGACGATCTTGCCCGGTCCGTCGGGCCACACCGACTGCGGCTTCTCGACGGACGCGCCGTCGATCTCGCCCGGGTGCTGGACGGAGACCAGGACCCGCTTGTCCTGGATGAGCGGACCGCAGGTCTCGGCGCCGCGCGGCACCGTGAGGAACTGCTTCAGCTCACCGCGGCGCTCACCGGCGGTCGCGACACCGAACAGGCCGTCGTGGGAGCCGAGCTGGTTGCCGTCCGTGGAGATCCACAGGTTGCCGTGCGAGTCGAACGCCACGTTGTCCGGGCAGGAGATCGGGCTGACCTTCTCCTTCGGGAAGCCCGCGAAGTAGGTCGCGGGGTCGTTCGGGTCACCGGCGACGAGGAAGAGACGCCAGGCGAAGCCGTCGCCCGCCGGGTCGTCGAAGTTCTCGGCGAGCTCCAGGATCTGCCCGTGCTTGTTCAGGTTGCGCGGGTTGGCCTCGTCCGCGCCCGCCTTGCCGGCCTTGCCGCGGTCGGTGTTGTTGGTCAGCGCGATGTAGACGCGGCCGGTGCGCGGGGAGGGCTCGACGTCCTCGGGGCGGTCCATCTTGGTGGCGCCCACCTTGTCGGCGGCCTCGCGCGTGAAGACGTACACCTCCTCGGCGGTCATGCCCTCGACGTGCGAGACGTTGCCGGTGGCGAGCTTGATCCAGACGCCGGAGCCGTCGAACTCGCCGTCGGCGGGAAGCTTGCCGGTGCCGTCGATCCCGGCGGCCGGCGAGTCGCCGGTCAGCTTGGCGACGTAGAGGGTGCCCTCGTCCAGCAGCGTGAGGTTGTGCTCCTTCGCCGCGCGCGACTCGCCCTTCTTCATCTGCTTCGAGGAGACGAACTTGTAGAAGTAGTCGAAGCGCTCGTCGTCGCCCATGTAGATGACCGGGCGGCCGTCCTCGGTCAGCCGGGGCTGCGCGGCCTCGTGCTTGAAGCGGCCCAGCGCGGTGCGCTTGCGCGGGGTGGACTTGGGGTCGTACGGGTCGAGCTCGACGACCCAGCCGAAGCGGTGCGACTCGTTGGGCTCCTGCGCGACGTCGAAGCGCTTGTCGAACCGCTCCCACTTGCGCTCGGTGGCTCCGGCGGTCACGCCGTAGCGCTTCAGGCGGGCGGCCACGACCGGGTCGGTCACCTGGCCGGCGTTGGCGAAGTACTGGTTGAAGTTCTCCTCGCCGTGGAGGGTGGTGCCCCACGGGGTGGTGCCGCCGGCGCAGTTGTTGAGGGTGCCGAGCACCTTGGTGCCGGTGGCGTCCACGGAGGTCTTCAGCAGGGCGCTGCCCGCGGCCGGACCGGTCAGCTTGAACTCGCTGGTCGCGGTGAGGCGGCGGTTGAGCTGGTGGCGGTTGACCGCGGTCAGCTTGCCGCTGCGGTGGTCCTCCTGGACCACGACGACGCCGAGGCCGTGCGCGGCCCAGGCGATCTCGACCTGCTCACGGGTCGGGCTGGCCGGGTCGTAGCCCTTGAACATGAGGATCTCGTCCGTGTACTCGTGGTTGGCCACGAGCAGCTGCTGGCGCTCGTAGCCGTCGCCGAGCGGGAGGAGGCTCAGGAAGTCGTTGTTGTAGCCGAACTGACCGGCCTGCGCGGCGGCGGTCTGCCGGTCGGGGTTGAACGCGGGCGCGCCCTTGACGATCGGGTCACCCCAGCGGATGACCACGTTCTGCTCGTGACCCTCGGGGACGGTGACCTTGTCGGCGGTGTTCGGCGCGACGGGCTTGAAGCGCAGGCCGCGGGCTCCGTCGGCGTTGCCGCCCGCTCCGCCGGCCGCGCTCTGGGTATCGGCGGCGGGGTTGGCGTTGGCGGAGGAGCCGTTGCCGCTCAGGGTGAGGGCGGTACCGGCGGCGGAGGCGACCGTGACGACGGCGGCCGAGCGGAGCATCGACCGGCGCGAGTAGGCGCGGGCTATGACATCGCCGGCGTACTCGTTGTCGCTGGTGTTCGGCACCTCGTGGAAGCAGGCGTCGCCACAGCGGTAGCGGCAGGTGAGGGCGGAACGGCCGCCCCCATGCGGGGTGCCGATGAGCGGCAGGAGCTTGCGCACGAATGTCCTCCGTTGATACCCGGTCCCCGACAACGTGTCGGAACAATCCGTCGGTGACGCTAGGCGCGGGGTGCGCCGAAGCGGCGGCGCACGGATGAACGCCGGGTGAATCCGGCACGTCGGAGCGGGAGTTCGGAGGCGGGAGAGGTAAAGGAGGGCACAGGGCGCCACGAAGGGTGCCCCTGCCGAAGTTCCAGCCAAGGGGCCGATAACCTTACGTGTCCGCTCTGGGCAAGGATCTACCGCGCAGTACGGACAAATGACGCACGCACTCATGCGAAAGGCCTGGCCCATGGGTATTCGGAGCTTGTTGCGCAAGGTATTCGGACGGACCACTGAGGCGGTTCCGGAGACGACCGGCGCCCCTTCGGCGGCCCTCCCGAGCCAGACCGAACGCACCCCCCTGGACGCGGCGGCCGAACTGGTCGCGGCGTCCTTCGACAACCCCACCGTCCCCCCGCAGTCCGCACCGCGCGACCGCGAGCCGGGCACCGTCCTCACGGCCCCGGCGCCGGCCGCCGCCCCCGCCCCGGACCCCACGGTCCCGGAGGCCCGCCGCCACGCCACCGATGCGCCCGCGGCACGGGAGACGGCGACCGCCGAGCCGGCCGCGGCCGTTGCCGAGCCGGAGCCCGTCGCGGCCGAAGCGGCCGGGACTCCCGCCGCCGAGGCGGAGGTTGCCGAGCCGGTACCGGCCGAGGCCGCGGTGGAGACCGAGGCCGCCGCCGAGGCCGCCGAGGCGGAGACCCCGGTTGAGGCCGAGGCCGTTGCCGAGGTCGTTGAGGGGGAAGCCGAAGCCGAGGCGGACGTCGTCGAGCCGGCGGACGCCGAGCCGCTCGCGGCCACGGCCGCAGAGGCGGAGGCAGAGCCCCTGGCCGCCGTTGCCGCCGAAGCGGAACCGGTCACGGAGCCGGTCACGGAGCCGGTCACGGCCGAGGCCGCCACGGCCCCCGCCGTCGAGCCGGAGGCCGTGGAGCCCGAGGCTCAGGACACCGTCGAGCCGGTAGCGGCCGAGGCCGAAGAGGTTCTCGTCGCCGCCGTGGCGGAAGCAGCCGTGGAAGCGGAGACGGAGGCCGAGCCGGCCGACGCCGCCACGCCGGAGACGGAGGCCGAGCCGCTCGCGGCCTCCGCCGAGGCGGAGCCCCTCGCCGCCGAAGCCGAAGTCCTCGCCGCCGATGCGGTCGTTGCCGCACCGGAAGCCGACGCCGCACCCGAGGCCGAGGCCGAGGCCGGACTCGAAGCCGACGCCGAGCCGGAAACCGCGCTCGCCGCCGAAGCCGCACCGGAAGCCGACGCCGCACCGGAGCCCGAAGCCGCACCCGAGGCCGAGGCCGAGCCCGTCGCAGTCGGCGGCCCCGCGCACGCCCTCGCCGCGGTGAAGCGGCAGGCGCCCGCGCTGGCCGGGGCCCACAAGGCCGCCGGCCAGGTGCTCAAGGCCCGGGGGAAGACCGGGGCGCGCGCCACGGTCTACCTCGTCCTCGACCGCTCCGGGTCGATGCGGCCGTTCTACAAGGACGGCAGCGCCCAGTACCTCGCCGACCACGCCCTCGCCCTCGCCGCGCACCTCGACGAGAACGCCACCGTGCACACGGTGTTCTTCTCCACGGACGTGGACGGGACCGCCGACCTCACCCTCGACGCCCACGACGGCGCCTGGGTCGAGGCCCGGCACGCCGAGCTCGGCCGCATGGGGCGGACCAGCTACCACCGCGCCGTCGAGGAAGTCCTGGCCCGGTACCAGAAGGACGGAGGCGAGGGCCGCGCCCTCGTCGTGTTCCAGACGGACGGCGCCCCCGACAACCGTCAGCCCGCCCGGCAGGCGATCGCCGACGCGGCCGCGTACGACATCCACTGGCAGTTCGTCGCCTTCGGTGACCCCGAGTCCAAGGCCTTCGACTTCCTGCGCAAGCTGGACGCCGACAACGCCGGCTTCTTCCACGCCGGCCCCGCCCCGGCCGAGCTGACCTCCGCCGCCCTGCTCAAGGGCATCCTGGAGAAGTTCTGACCGGAGGCCGGCGCCACCGGCCACGGGGGGGGGGGGCGGGGGAGCGGGGGGTGGGGGGGGCGCCGCCCGGCGCGCAGGGGCCGCCCGGGCCCCGGGGCGCCCGTCTTATTGTGCCTGGTTGTCTTGTGCCCCCGCGGGGGGGCGCCCCCCGCCCCCCGGCGGCGGGCCGCCCTTGCCTTGCCGCCGGGGGCCGTTCGGGGCGTACGGCGGCCGCTCCGGCCTACTGGTGGGGCTTGACCGACTTCTCCACCGGCTCGGTGGTCTTGGTCTCCACCGGCTTGCGCAGGGCGATGTTCAGCTCGCGCAGACGGGACTCCTCCAGGATGGTGGGCGCCCCCATCATCAGGTCCTGGGCGTTGCCGTTCAGCGGGAAGGCGATGGTCTCGCGGATGTTCGGCTCGTCGGCCAGCAGCATCACGATGCGGTCGACACCCGGGGCGATGCCACCGTGCGGCGGGGCGCCGAGGCGGAACGCGCGGAGCATGCCCGCGAACTCGCGCTCGACGGTCTCGGCCTCGTAACCGGCGATCGCGAAGGCCTTCAGCATGACCTCGGGCTCGTGGTTGCGGATGGCGCCCGAGGACAGCTCGATGCCGTTGCAGACGATGTCGTACTGCCAGGCCAGGATGTCGAGCGGGTCCTTCTCCTCGAGGTCCTTCATCCCGCCCTGCGGCATGGAGAAGGGGTTGTGCGAGAAGTCGATCTTGCCGGTCTCCTCGTCCGCCTCGTACATCGGGAAGTCGACGATCCAGCAGAACCGGAAGACGTTCTCCTCGAACTGGCCGGCGCGCTTGGCGGCCTCGACGCGCACGCCCGACATGATCTTGGAGACCTCGGCGAACTCACCCGCCCCGAAGAACACGGCGTGCCCCGCGGCCAGGCCCAGACGCTCGGTGAGGACCTTGACGTTCTCCTCGGTGAGGAACTTGGCGATCGGGCCGGTCAGGCCGCCGTCCTCGCCCACGCGGACCCAGGCCAGGCCCTTGGCGCCCAGCGAGATCGCGTACTCGCCGAGGCCGTCGAAGAACTTGCGCGGCTGGGCAGCGGTGTCCGGGACGGCCAGGGCGCGCACGTGCTTGCCGGCGAACGCCTTGAACTCCGAGCCCTCGAACACGTCGGTGATGTCGACGAGCTCCAGCTTGGAGCGGAGGTCGGGCTTGTCGTTGCCGTACTTCAGCATCGACTCGCGGAACGGGATCCGCGGGAACGGGGAGGTGACCTCACGGCCGCCGCCGAACTCGGTGAAGAGCTCGGTCATCAGGCGCTCGATCGGCTGGAAGACGTCCTCCTGCTCGACGAAGGACATCTCGACGTCGAGCTGGTAGAACTCGCCCGGCGAGCGGTCGGCGCGGGCGTCCTCGTCGCGGAAGCAGGGCGCGATCTGGAAGTAGCGGTCGAAGCCCGAGATCATCAGCAGCTGCTTGAACTGCTGCGGCGCCTGCGGCAGGGCGTAGAACTTGCCCGGGTTCAGGCGGGACGGGACGACGAAGTCACGGGCGCCCTCGGGGGAGGTCGCGGTGAGGATCGGGGTCGCCATCTCGTTGAAGCCGAGGGCCACCATCTTGGAGCGGATCGCGGCGACGACGGCCGAGCGCAGCATGATGTTGCGGTGCATGCGCTCGCGGCGCAGGTCGAGGAAGCGGTACTCCAGGCGCCGCTCCTCGTTCACCCCGTCGTCGGTGTTGATCGTGAAGGGCAGCGGGGCGGAGGCGCCGAGCACCTCGACCGCCGAGACCTCGATCTCGATCTCGCCGGTGGACAGCTCCGGGTTGACGTTGTCAGCGCCGCGCGAGACGACCTTGCCGTCGATCCGGACGACCGTCTCCTTGGTGACCGCGCTCAGCGCCTCGTTCGCGGCGGTACCGGGACGGGCCACGAGCTGCGTGATGCCGTAGTGGTCACGCAGATCGATGAAGAGGATGCCGCCCAGGTCTCGACGATTGTGCAGCCAGCCGCTCAGCCGGACGTCGGAAGCGACGTCGGAGGCACGGAGCTCGCCGCACGTGTGGGACCTGTACCGATGCATCAGTCATCCAGTTCTACGGGATACCAGGGTGGATTCAACCGTCCCAAGGTTACCGTCCGGGCCGGGTGCCGTGCGGGCGCGCCCGCACGGGACGGCGAACAGGCACGTCAGGCGTATGACCTGTCAAGATGACGGGGTGCGCACAGAGGACGTCCTGGCCGCCATCGCGACCGGCTTGTGGCGATGGGACAACGCCTCCGGGACGGTCACCCTCGACAGCGAGGCCGCCCGGCTGCTCGGGCTGCCCGCCGAGCCCGTGGACCTGCCCGAGGTCGCCGTACGCTCCCGGTTCCACCCGGTGGACTGGAACGAGATCAACGGCATCGTCAACCTCGCGGTCGCCGAAGGCACCCTCGCCGAGGCACGGCTGCGGATCATGGACGAGGACGGGCGCGTGCTGCGCACCGTACGGAGCCGCTCGAAGCCGGTGGCGAACCGGACGGCCGACGGCCGCATCGACTACGAGCTGATCGGCACCATCCAGGAGATCGCCGAGGCCCAGCCCGGCACCACGGCCGTGCACACCCCCATCACCGGCGACTGGCGCCGCTCGCGCGAGGCGTTCCTGCTGGACGCGGGGCGGGCGCTGGCCGAGGCCCGCTCCACCGCCGAGGTCCTGCGGGTGGCGGCCTCGCTCTCCATGCCCGGCTTCATCCCCGACGGGCTGGCCGTCTTCGGCGTGTCCGGCGACCGGCTGTCGATCATCGGGCACCACGGGCACGACCCCGGGGACGAGGGCCCCTTCGCGGACATGCCGATGGAGACCGACTACCCGGCCGCGGAGGTGGTCCGTACCGGGCGGGCGATCTACCTCCCCAGCCCCGAGGACTACAAGCGGCGCTTTCCGGCCACCTGGCCGCTCGCCCAGGGCTTCGGCCGGATCTCCTGGGCCTTCCTGCCGCTGATCGTGGCCGGACGGACCATGGGCGCGTGGATGGCCGCCTTCAAACACCCGGTGTCCTTCTCCCCGGACGAGCGCTCCGTCCTGACCACCGTGGCCCGGATGCTCGCGCAGGCGCTCCAGCGCGCCGGGGTGGCCGAATCCGAGCGGGAACTCACCACCGGCCTGCAGCGGTCGATGATGCCCCAGCTCGGCCCCGAGATCCCGGGCATGAAGATCGCCGCGCGCTACGTCCCGACCGGCGGCGGGCTCCAGGTCGGCGGCGACTGGTACGACATGATCCCGCTGCCGTCGAAACGGTTCGCGCTGGTCATCGGCGATGTCCAGGGCCACGACGTCCGGGCCGCCGGGCTGATGGGGCAGCTGCGGATCGCGGTGCGCGCGTACGCCTCCGAGGGCCACCGGCCCGACGCGGTGCTCTCGCGCGCCTCCCGTTTCCTGGCCGGGCTGTGCTCGACCCAGGAGGCACCGGACGACACGGCCGACTCGGACGACGCCGACTTCCAGAGCCCGCGCTTCGCGACCTGCCTGTACGTGGAGTGCGACCCGCAGACCGGCCTGCTGGAGGTGGCCCGCGCCGGGCACCCCGACCCGGCGATCCGGATGACGGACGGCACGGTCCTGATCCGGCCCACCGCCGGCGGGCTGCCGCTCGGCATCGTGCCCGACACCGACTACCCGACGACCCGTTTCACCCTGGAACCGGGCGAGACGATGATGCTGTGCACCGACGGGCTCATCGAGACGGGCGGACACGACCTCGACACGGGCTGGGCCCGGCTGCGGGCGATCCTGGAATCGGACACACAGGACGTGTCCGAAGCGCAGGACGCGCAGGACGCGCTGCGGGACCCCGAGGGCCTGGAGCCCCGCCACCTCGAGCCCCCGCACCTCGAACGACTGGCCGACCTGCTGGTCCAGGCGGTGCACGGCCCGTCCTCGCACCACACCACGGGCCCGCTGGCCGACCGGCGCGAGGACGACATAGCCGTCGTCCTGCTGTGCCGCGAGGGCGCGGGCTGCGGCTGCGCGACCCCGCTGCTGCACCCGTCCGTGCCGACCCGGCGGACCATGCTGACGGTCGCGCAGGCCGAGCCGGAGCGGGTCGCGGGGGTGCGCCAGCAGATCCGGGAGCTGCTGCACGACTGGGCGGACCCGGAGCAGGTGGACGCGACGGTGCTGATGGTCTCCGAGATGGTGACGAACGTCCTGGTGCACACGGACGGGGACGCCCTGCTGACGGCGCAGGCGGTGGGTGAACGGGGCGCGCGCCGGCTGCGGGTCGAGGTGGCGGACGGCTCCGACGAGCTGCCGCACAAGCGCCAGCCGGGCGAGATGGCGTCGAGCGGGCGCGGCGTCCTGCTGCTGGAGATGCTGGCGGACGCCTGGGGCGTGGATCCGCGCGGCGAGGGCAAGTCCACCTGGTTCGAACTCGCCGAGCGCTCCAAACCGGAGTCCGACCGGCTGGACTGACGCCCGGGCGCGGGGCCCCTCCCGTGCTTGGATACAGCGTGCCGACTCCTCCGCTGCCCGAACCCGTGCGGCGACTCGCCGCCTGGTGCGTCGTCGTCCTCCTCGTGACCGCCGTACTGGCCCTCGTCGTGTGGCTGTGCACCGTCTTCAAGCTGGTGGTCACGCCCGTCCTGCTCGCCGTGCTCGGCACGGCCCTGCTCGGTCCGCTGCACCGCCGGCTGGTCGGCAGGAAGGTCAACCGCTCGCTCGCGGCGGCCCTCACCTGCCTCGCCGTGATCGCCGTCGTCGGCGGGGCCGCGTACGTCGTGGTCCTCGCCCTCCTCGAGACGGGCGACCAGATCGTCGACGCCCTGCGACGGGCCGGCCAGAGCGTCGCCGATCACTTCGGGGCGCTCGGGACCTCCGTGGAGGACATCGCCGAGAACTCCAGGGACCTGCTCGCGAAGTTCGGCGGCACGGCCGCCTCGGGCGTGGTCACCGGGCTCAGCGTGGTCGGGACGATGATCGCGACGGCCCTGCTGTCGCTGGTGCTGATCTTCTTCTTCCTCCGCGACTCCGACCGGGCCGTGGGAACGCTCCGCTCGATGGTGCCGAGCCGTTCGGGCGACCTGATGGAGGCGATCGGGCGGCGCGCCTACGAGGCCGTCGAGGGCTTCATGCGCGGGACCACCTTCGTGGCCCTGGTCGACGCCGTGCTGATCGGCGCGGGTCTGCTGGTCCTGGACGTGCCGGGCGCCGTGGGCCTGGCCGCCCTGGTGTTCGTGACCGCGTACATCCCCTACCTCGGCGCGTTCCTGTCGGGAGCCGTGGCGGTCCTCGTCGCCCTCGCCGACCGGGGCTGGGTGACCGGCCTGTGGACGCTGGGTCTCGTCCTGGCGGTCCAGATGATCGAGGGGTACGTGCTCCAGCCCCTGGTGCAGAGCCGCACGGTGCAGATGCACCCGGCGGTGGTGATGCTGGCCATCACGGCCGGCGCGAGCGTCGCCGGCATCCTCGGCATGCTCCTCGCCGTCCCGCTGACCGCGGCCGTGTTCGGGATCATCGCGGAGCTGCGGTCGCGGTACGAGGGCGGGGCGGGGGCGGAGACGGGCACGGGCACGGAAAAGCGGGGGGGGGGGCGCGGGGGGTGCCCCGCCCCCCCCCCACTGGGGGCGGCCCCCAAGACCGCAAAACTCCGGGCGAGCGACCGCCCCCCCCCCGGGCGGGCCGGGGGGGGGGCGGGGGGGGGGGGGGGGGGGGGGGGGGGGGGGGGGGGGGGGGGCCGGGGGGGGCGCCGGGGGGGGGGGGCGCCCGCCGGGGCCCCCCCCCCCCCCGCCCGTCAGTTGGTCAGCCCGTCAAGGTCCGTCAAGGTCCGTCAGGCGTCCGACGCCTCGCCCGTGCCGCGGTGGCCGAGACCGGTGCGCGCCGTGGTGGGGATGCGGCCCAGCCGGCCGGCCTGGAAGTCGTCGAACGCCTGCTGCAGTTCGTGCTGGCTGTTCATGACGAACGGACCGTAGTGCGCCATCGGTTCCCGGATCGGCCGGCCGCCGAGGAGGACGATCTCCAGCGCCGGGGCGTTGGAGTCCTGGCTCTCGTCCGCCCGCAGGGTCAGCGAGCCGCCCTCGCCGAAGACCACCGTCTGCCCGGTGTGGACGGGCCGGCGGTCCTCGCCGACCGTGCCGCGGCCGGCCATGACGTACGCCAGGGCGTTGAAGTCCTCGCGCCACGGAAGGGTGAGCCGCGCGCCGGGGGTCACCGTCGCGTGGATCATCGTGATCGGGGTGTGGGTGATGCCGGGGCCCTGGTGGCCGTCCAGCTCGCCCGCGATCACGCGGAGCAGGGCGCCGCCGTCGGGGGAGGCCAGCAGCTGCACCTGGCCGCCGCCGATGTCCTGGTAGCGCGGGGGCATCATCTTGTCGGAGGCGGGGAGGTTCACCCACAGCTGGAGGCCGTGGAAGAGTCCGCCGGACACGACGAGCGACTCCGGCGGAGCCTCGATGTGCAGCAGGCCCGCGCCGGCGGTCATCCACTGGGTGTCACCGCCGTTGATGACTCCGCCGCCGCCGTTGCTGTCCTGGTGGACGAAGGTTCCGTCGATCAGGTAGGTGACGGTCTCGAAGCCGCGGTGCGGGTGCCAGGGGGTGCCCTTGGGCTCGCCCGGCGCGTACTCCACCTCACCCATCTGGTCCATCATGATGAACGGGTCGAGGTACTGGTAGTTGATCCCGGCGAACGCGCGACGTACCGGGAACCCCTCGCCCTCGAACCCACCCGGGGCGGTCGTGACGGCCAGCACCTTGCGGGCGGTCGTCGTCTCCTGGGCGGGCTCCGCGACGCGGGGGAGCGTCAACGGGTTCTCCACAGTCACTGCAGGCATGGTCGGAACCTCCTTCTGCGTCGAGTTTAGTTGAAACTCGAACTTTCTGCCACACCCGGCAGAACAGAGGGGGCCCCGGGAGAATTCCCCCGGGGCCCGTGGCTCCGCGCGCGGCCGGGACTCAGCCGGTGCAGGCCGGGTCCGCGTAGCGGCACAGGCTGGCCGTGGTGGCCTCGGCCGGGGCCGCCGCCAGGGCGCCCACGCCCACGGCCAGAGCCACCGTGGCCAGCACCGCGGCCGCCTTCGCGCCGAGCCGCGTACGCCGTGCCGTGGAAGTCGTACGAGTCATCACTGCCTCCTCCTGTCGGAATGCCGGATCGCTCGGGGCCCCGGGCGGGCCCCCGCAGCGTCGATGTCCGGGAGTCGCGGCCGCCGCCGCGATCCTTTCGGCCGGGGCCCGAAAAGGCCCCGGCCCGCCGTTACGGCGAGACGATCACCGAGTTGACCGGCGTGAGGTTGCGCCACCGCCACGTGTCGATGCCCATGTCCTCGCAGCTGCCGCCGCCGCCGTAGCCCGTGCAGAGCTTGAACTTCCAGTTCTGGGTCTGGTTGTTGAGGATCCAGTGATAGTTCTCCTGGCCGCTGAGGTTGTACGTGCCGGCGTGGTCCCACTTCTGCGACACGGTGGTCGAGCCCACGCCCTCGGTGTAGATGCACGCGAAGCCGGACGGGCACCCCAGAACCTCATGATCGGAAGCCTGGGCCGGACCGGCCGCCAGGACCCCCGACCCCAGTGCCAGCATTCCGGTGGCCGCCACCGCGGCGAGCGCCGCACGGACCGACATACGCTTCATTGTTCGTCTCCCTTGTCGATGGAACAGGGGGACAACTCCCCCGTGGTTGCCCCCTGTGGCGCCGATGCTCCGCCGAGGGGGACAGGACTCGCGATGGTTTCGGGCGTGCCCGAAGGGTCACGCCCGGCGCCGTCTAGCAGGAGATGCTGTGGATGACCGCGTTCGTGGGGTCCGAGATCTTGTGCCAGCCGCCGCCCCACGCGAAGGGGGCCATGCCCGGGCCGACCACCAGGACGCCGTACGCCGTGCAGCCGCCGGGGACGTAGACGCCGTCGACGTCGACCCCGCTGAAGTCGCCGCCCATGGACGAATGGGGGAACACCCAGCGCTCCCACCGCACGCGGTCCTCGTCGGAATTTCCCCATTCCAGGGTGACGGCGATTCCGTGGTCGGTGGAATTCGTCACCTTCCCGCAGACCCAGTTGCACTCCCTTCCGGTGGCTCCCTCCGTGGCCGCCGCAGCGGGTTGGGCAGCCACGAGGGCAAGGCCCGCGAAAGCGACCATGGCGACCATTGCGGCTTTCGCCGAGCGGCGCAGATCGAGCAGAGACATGTCGCGCATTCCTCCGATATAGCCGTCTGTCCGCGGTGGCTCTCGGCCCCCGCTGCGACACAGCCTGCAGAAAGCCCGAGGCGTCCCGCAATGGCGTGGACTAGGCTGGGACGCTGGGATGATCAGCCCATCCTGACCTGCATAAATGCCGACTCCTGGGACGGATGTCCGGCACTGAGGGGGGATCGTCCGTGAGCGAGTCCAGCGCAGGACCCACGGAGGGGAAACGTCCGGGTCCGGCCGGATCGGCCAGGGCCCGGCAGCAGTTCGCGGAGCTGCTGACCGAGCTGAAGGACCGGCGCGGCTACAGCTACGAAACACTGGCCCGCAAAGCACACATGAGCCGCTCCTCGGTGCACCGATATTGCCGGGGGATCGTGATTCCCGTCGAATTCGGCACGGCGGAGCGAATCGCTCGATTATGCGGTGCGCATACCCGTGAGCTGTCCGACCTGTACCGCCTCTGGGTGGCGGCCTCCGCTCCGGAACCGGACAGGGAGGAGGGAACCGCACCCGGCGCACCCGCGGCCGGGCCGCAGCACGCGGCCACCACCGCGGCCACCGGTCCGGTGACCGCCCCGGCCAGCGGACCGGTGACCGCCCCGGACGTGCCACCTCGCCCCACGGCCCGGCCCGCCCTCGCCGCGCCACCCCGGCCGACGACCCGGCCCGCCCGCGTCGCCGTCGCCTCGCTCGCCTTCGTCCTGCTGGGGGTGCTCTCGCTGAGCGGTTCCACGCACTCCACCGGCCGGAGTCCGGCCGCGGCGCCCGCCGCGACCGCCACCCCCGCGGCCGCGCCGTGGACCCAGGCCCCGACCCCCGTGCCGAACGGCCTCTTCGGCATGACGCTCAACTCCTCGACCGGAGCCATGCCCACCTTCCAGGTCGACACGGTCCGCCTCTGGGACAGCCGGACCCGGTGGTCGAACATCCAGCCGCGGCGCGGCGAATTCGACTGGTCGGTCCTCGACCGGCTGGTGGCGGGCGCGAACACCGCCGGTCTGCCCGTGGTCTTCACGATGGGGGGAACTCCGGACTGGGCCAGCCCGGGCGGCCCGCACACGGCGTACGACGACGGATCGCGCACCAGCCCGCCCGACGACCTGGCCGACTGGACGGCCTTCGTCTCGGCGGTGGCCCGCCGCTACCGGGGCCGCATCGAGGCCTACGAACTCTGGGTCATGGGCAACGACCCTCACTACTTCAGCGGGAGCCCGGAAACCCTGGTCGAGATGACCCGGGAAGCGAAGGCCGTGCTCGACGCCGTCGATCCGGACGCGACCGTCGTCTGCCCCTCCATGGGCCGGCTCTGGGACGCCGAGGGGATGCGCGGGCTGGAGCGCTTCTCCGAACTGCGCGGATACGACTCCTGCGACGTCGCGGGGGTCAAACTGCACCAGCGCACCGCCTCGGACCCGCCCGAACAGCTGCTCGGCCTGGTCGGCGAGATCGACCGCGCCTTCCACCAGGGCGGCTCGCACCCCAAACTGTGGAACACGGGCACCACGTACGACATCCCGCTCCAGAAGCCGCTGGAGGAGCCCGCGGCCTCCGCGAACGCCGTCCGCTTCTTCCTCACCGGGCTGTACGCGCGCTACCAGCGCATGTACTTCTACAACTGGGGCGGCAGCAAGATCCCCATCGTGATGCAGCCCGACGGACAGCCGCCGACCCAGGCCGCCCTGTACGTCGAGGAACTGCGCCGCTGGGTACACGGAACGCGGATCCACTCGTGCGGGAACGGCGTGGCGGCCGGCCTGCCGGTCGGCGTCTGGCAGTGCCGGTTCGACCGGGACGGGACCGAGCTGGTGATCGTCTGGCACGCGACGGGCACCGCCCGCATCCCGGCACCGAAGCAGGTGACCGCGGTGCACCACCTCGACGGCACCGTCTCGGCCGTCCCTGCCGATCGGACGGTCGAGGTCGGCACCCTTCCGGTCCTGCTCGACCCGGCTCCCTGACCCGTCGGACCCGCGGGGGGGGGGGCGCCGGGGCCCCCCCCCCCCCCCCCCCGCACCCCCCCCCGGGGGGCCCCCCCCCCCCCCGGCCCGGCGCCGAGTGGTCGTCCGCCGTGGCGGCGGGCCGGGGGGGGGGTAGGGCGCGC
>NZ_JBSGWY010000018.1:117466-145705 GCF_053609145.1 Streptomyces sp. NPDC054961
GCGCGCCCCCGCCCGCCGGGGGGGGGGGGGCCGCCCCCCCCCCCCCCCGCCCCCCCGCGCGCCCCCCCCCGGGGCCCCCGGGGGGGGGGGGCCCCCCCGCCCCCCCCGCCGACACGATCGCTCAGCCGCTGCTGTGGAGCAGGTCCACGCCCAGGCCGGTCGCCGAGTGGAGGACCGCCTTGCCGTCGCGCCGGGTGGTGATCAGGCCGGCCGCGCGCAGGGTGCGGGTGTGCTCCGAGACCGAGGGGAGGCTGATGTCGAGGTCTCGGGCCAGCTCGGACGTGGTGCGCTGCTGGATCAGCAGCTGGAGCACCGCCGCCCGGGTGCGGCCCAGCAGGGCGTCCAGCGCGCCCTCGGCCGGCCCCGGGGCGACCAGGGGGAGCGGGGTCAGCGCCGGGTACATCAGCAGGCGCCTGCCGTCGGGTCCCTCCGGGCCCTCGGCCAGCAACGGCCGCCCCGTCCAGAACGGCGAGGGCATCAGCACCAGGCCCCGGCCGCCGAGAGCGGTCGCGTAGTCCGGCGGCAGCCCGACCTGGAAGACCGAGCCCGTCCAGTCGGCCTGCGGATGCGTACTGGCCAGGCAGGCCTTGATCCCGTGCGCGGCCAGCAGCCGGGTCCGCCAGGCCACGTCCGCCTGGAAGGACTGCCGGATCTGCGGCCACTGCGGGGCGATGAGCACCTCGTACGCGGACCTGAGCGCGCCGCCGAGCTGATCCCACGCCTCGCGGTCCTGGCCCCACAGCGCGCGCAGCCACGAGGCCGGGCCGTGGGCCCGCGCGATGATGCGGTCCAGCTGGTCGGCGGTGAGCAGCGCACCGGCCTCCCGTACGACTGCCAGCCCCTCTTCCACGGTGCGCGAGTACGGCTCGACGAACTGCGGGTTGTCTCCGTCGGGCCGCAGCAGGTCCAGCAGCGGCCGGACCCGGCCCGGTAACTCCTGGCCTACGCGGCTGCGCCAGCGGCCGAAAACCGCCTGCTCGTCCCGGCGCTGCCAGGCGACCAGCGCCATCGCCAGCTCCACCATCGGGAGCGGCTCGCTCGCGAAAGTGACGTTGAGCAGGTCCTCGGTGGTGAAGTGCACCCTCAGCATCGCGCGCCCCCCGTCAGGCGTCGGCCTTCAGCCCCCGTACGGCGTCCAGCCCTAGCCGTACATGCGGCGCATCGCGTAGTCGACCATCTGCTCGACCGCCTTCGCGTCGAAGACCATCCGGTGGTCGCCCTCCATGTCGAGGACGAAGCCGTATCCGGTGGGCAGCAGGTCGATCACCTCGGCGCCGGTGATCACGAAGTACTTGGACTCCTTGCCGGCGTACCGGCGGAGCTCCTTGAGCGTGGTGAACATCGGGATGACCGGCTGCTGCGTGTTGTGCAGCGCCAGGAAGCCCGGGGTCTCGCCGCGCGGGCAGTAGACCTTGGAGTTGGCGAAGATCTGCTGGAAGTCCTCGGCGGACAGCGACCCGGTCGTGAAGGCGCGTACCGCGTCCGCGAGGGAGGGCGGCGAGGGCTCGGGGTACAGCGGCGGCGCGTAGCCCTGCTGGGGCTGCGCGTATTGCTGCTGCTGGCCCGCGCTCACGTTCTGGTCGTAGCCGTACATGGGCCGAAGCCTACCGATGGCGTGGCCCGCCGGGACGACGAGTTCCGGTCAGTGGGCGGTCGGAGTCACTCCAGCTCGGCGGCGAAGGGCCCGTCCTCGGCCTTGAAGGCGGACGGGCACGGCCCCGGTCAGCCCGCAGCTCGCCTGGAGTCCGTACCCCACGGGGGTGGTGCTGCAGCCAGGTGGCCACGCTCAAGTCGCCGCGCGTGATTGCCACTTCCGTAGTCTTCGGCTGCGGCCTCGATCATCTTCAGGGATGCCTCGGGCGGCAGGGCAGCCGCCCGGAGACGGTTGTAGGCCTGCGTGTACTGCCCCACAACGATTGGGTCGTCGATCATCTGACCGCTGTACAGGCCCTCCATGTATACGACGGGCGGGGCATCGCTGAAGCTCATGAAGTGGATCGACCCCATCATGAAGGGGTGTGCTCCGGCATTGCACGGAAGGATCTGCGGAATGTAGCGGCGACGTCGGGCAACAGCAGCCACGTGGGCCAGTTGTTCCGCCATTGCCTCGTCCCCTCCGACCGGCTGCCGAAGGAGCGCCTCGTGGAGGACGACCCACGAGGCGGGGCCTTCGGCGTCCTCGTAGACCCATGCACGGTTACGCCGCACCGCGACCATCTGAGCGACCCGCTCCTCATCCGCCAGGGGATGGGCAGCATGAGCGAGCTCCCTGATGTACGGCTCTAGCTGCAAGGGCCCGGGGAAGACCGCAGGGGTCCACTCCTCGATCTCCTGCGCGCGTGACTCCAGTTCCAGGGCCTCCGTGAAATGCGACGCCACGGCACTACTTCGCGCCCTCTGCACGTCCTCGCAGCGGCGTGCGAAGAACCCGTCGGTCTCCAGCACCCGGTCAACGTGCCGCGCCAGGTCCAGTGGCATCCGCCGGTTACCGCGCTCGATCTCACTCAGGTAGCTGACCCCGTAGAAGCTGCCCTCGACGGTCTGCTGAAGCGTGCGACCCGCCCTCTCCCGCCTCCACCGCAACTCTTTGCCGTAGAACGCCGGCACGCTCGCCGAGCCATCAATGTCCTTGCTCGCGGCCACCTTCGCCCGCCTTCCACACTTCTCGCCGTGGACCTGAAACCCCTTCCCACGCTACGCCGCCCCGCGCCAGCCTGTGAGCGGTTCATCACGCCGCGTCCCGAAGGAATCCGCCATGAGCAGCCACCCCCACGACCGCGAGGCCATCGACTGCCTCATGGAGCTCCGCACCGCACTGGCCTCGCACGGGATCGCCCTCCCCTCCCTCGACCTCCACCTCCTCTCCTACTCCGGCCGCTACGCCTCCCCGCCCCTCATCGCCCTCGGCAACTGCAACCTCGCCACCGCCCAGCGGCTGACGGCCGCCCTGGCGAAGCCGTGAACGACCTGACCATCCGGCTCCTCGCCACCCCCGCGGCCGTCCCCCTGGCCCGCCGCGCAGTGCGGGAGCACCTCGGGGCCGGGGCCTCCCCCGACGCCGAGCTCTGCGTGAGCGAGCTGCTCACCAACGCCCTCGCCCACCTCGGCGAAGGCACCCCCGTGACGCTGCGGATCACCGGAAGGGCAGCCCGGACCCGGGTCGAGCTCACCGACCCCGACCCGCGGGAACCCGTACGACGGCGGGCGGCGGACGCCGACGAGTCCGGTCGGGGGCTGGCCCTGCTGGCCGCCGTGGCGCTGGAGTGGGGCGTCCGCCCCGAGGGGACCGGCAAGACCGTGTGGTGCGAGCTGCCCGGAGCGCAGAGAGAGTCGTCACAGTCCGAGCGCCAGGGGTTGCGTCTTATTACCGGTGGGTAGCATCATTACGTTACCGAGTGGTATGCATCAGGAACCCGTCTCACCGAGCCTTAACGGAGCCGTCGCCATGGGGCACTACAAGTCGAATCTCCGCGACATCGAGTTCAACCTCTTCGAGGTGCTCGGACGCGACAAGCTGTACGGCACCGGACCGTTCGGCGAGATGGACACCGACACCGCGCGGACCATCCTGAGCGAGATGACCAAGCTCTCCGAGAACGAGCTGGCCGCCTCCTTCGAGGACGCCGACCGCAACCCGCCGGTCTTCGACCCGGCCACCAACACCGCGCCCGTCCCGGCCTCCTTCAAGAAGAGCTACCAGGCCTTCATGGACTCCGAGTACTGGCGTCTGGGCCTGCCCGAGGAGATCGGCGGCACCACCTCGCCCCGCTCCCTCATCTGGGCGTTCGCCGAGACGATCCTCGGTGCGAACCCGGCCGTGTGGATGTACTCCTCCGGCCCGGCGTTCGCCGGCATCCTCTTCGAAGAGGGCAACGCGGCGCAGAAGAAGGTCGCCGAGATCGCCGTCGAGAAGCGCTGGGGCTCGACCATGGTCCTGACCGAGCCGGACGCCGGCTCGGACGTGGGCGCCGGCCGCACCAAGGCGATCGAGCAGGCCGACGGCTCCTGGCACATCGAGGGCGTGAAGCGCTTCATCACGTCCGGCGAGCACGACATGGAGGAGAACATCCTCCACTACGTCCTCGCGCGCCCCGAGGGCCACGGCCCCGGCACCAAGGGCCTGTCCCTCTTCCTCGTCCCGAAGTTCCACTTCGACTGGGAGACCGGCGAGCTGGGCGAGCGCAACGGCGTCTACGCGACGAACGTCGAGCACAAGATGGGCCTCAAGGCCTCCAACACGTGCGAGATGACCTTCGGCGACCAGCACCCCGCCAAGGGCTGGCTGATCGGCGACAAGCACGACGGCATCCGCCAGATGTTCATGATCATCGAGTTCGCCCGGATGATGGTCGGCACGAAGGCCATCGCCACCCTCTCCACCGGCTACCTCAACGCGCTGGAGTACGCCAAGGAGCGCGTGCAGGGTCCGGATCTGGCCAACTTCATGGACAAGACCGCCCCCAAGGTCACCATCACGCACCACCCCGACGTGCGCCGCTCGCTGATGACGCAGAAGGCGTACGCCGAGGGCATGCGCGCCCTGGTCCTGTACACCGCCTCCATCCAGGACGAGATCCAGGTCAAGCAGGCCGCGGGCGAGGACGCCTCCTCCCTCATCGGCCTGAACGACCTGCTCCTGCCGATCGTGAAGGGCTACGGCTCGGAGAAGTCCTACGAGCAGCTCGCCCAGTCCCTGCAGACCTTCGGTGGCTCCGGCTACCTGCAGGAGTACCCGATCGAGCAGTACATCCGCGACGCCAAGATCGACACCCTCTACGAGGGCACCACGGCGATCCAGGGCCAGGACTTCTTCTTCCGGAAGATCGTCCGCGACCAGGGTGCCTCGCTGAACGTCCTCTCCGAGACGATCAAGAAGTTCCTGGCCGAGGCCGTCGGCGGCGAGGACCTGGCCCCGGCCCGCGACGCGCTCGCCAAGGCCGCCGTGGACCTGGAGGCCATCGTCGGGCAGATGATCGTCGACCTCACCGCCACCGGCGAGGACGTCAAGAACATCTACAAGGTCGGCCAGAACACCACCCGCCTGCTCATGGCCTCGGGCGACGTGGTCGTCGGCTACCTGCTCCTCAAGGGCGCGGCCGTGGCCGCCGAGAAGCTGCCGACCGCCTCCGCCAAGGACGTGGCCTTCTACACCGGCAAGATCGCGGCGGCGAAGTTCTTCGCCTCCCAGATCCTGCCCGGCGTCTCGGTCGCCCGCGCGCTCGCCGAGACCGTGGACAACACCCTGATGGAGCTCGACGAAGCCGCGTTCTAGGCCCCAGGGCCCAGACCGCGCGCCGCTCCCCCGGCCGTCCCCGGGGAGCGGCCGCAGCCCCGTACGCGTACCGGCCGGGCCCTTCGCACAGGGGCCCGGCCGGCGGCGTGCCCGCTCCCGGTCCGCGGCGCCCCGGCGACCCCGGTGCGGCGGCCGCGACGGCGACCGGTGCGGCGGCCGGGGCAGCCGCCGGGGCAGCGGCGCGGACCGCACCGCCCGCGGGGGCGGTCCGCGAGCCGCTCGCGCCCCCGCACCGCCCGTGGGCTGCGGGGTTCCCGGGATGTCGGTGCTTCGTGGCACGCTCGTGGGTATGAGCCCACGACCGCAGGAGCAGCACGGCAGCAGGGGGTACTCCGTCCCGACCGGGCGGCCGTACGCCCTGAAGGAGCTGCAGTCCGCCGTGGGCAGCCTCGGCGACCACCTCAAGGAGCTCTACGACGGCTCCCACCCCAGCGAGTACGAAGGCGTCGCCGACGCCCTGTACACGGCCTTCCAGACCGCCGCCGGGCTCGCCCCCGCCAAGAGCTACACGGGCTGCCCGGAGCACCCCAACGGCGCCCTCGACCCCGAGGCGCCCGAAGGCTGGGGACGCTGCCTCATCTGCAACGACCGGCGCCGCCTCGGCATGCGCGCCCAGGGCGCCCGCGCGGCGGCCGCCGCCCCGCCCGCCGGGGAGCAGCGCCGGCTCGGCTATCCCGTGCCCGACCCCCCGTACACGCTGGAAGCGCTGCGCGCGTGCCTGCGCACGGTCGAGGAGCGGCGCTTCCACCTGAGCCTCTCCTCGCCCCCCGACGATTTCGTCGGGATGGCGGACGACCTGCACCGCGCGTTCATCGTGGCCCGCGAGCTGTCCCGCCCGCGCAACGCCTCCGGCTGCTCCGAGCATCCCGGGGCACCGATCGATCCCGACGCGCCCGCGGGCGAGGCCTGTATCTTCTGCGCCGGACGCAAAAGACGCGCACAGCGCTCCGCGCAGACCCCGGAGATGCTCCCGCGCATCCGTCGGGGCGAGCGCAGGCAGTTGCAGCGCCGCTTCGAGCGACCGCCGGGCTGAGAGGCCTCGAGGGTGCTGACCACACCCCCGCTGACCTACCTTCCACTATCCGCCGCAGTCCGGACATGGCGAACACGACCGTCGTTAAGGTGAATACATGAGCTCTCCCGCCGCCGCCCGCTTCGACCGCGGCCACACCGACGACCTGATGTCCTTCCTGACGGCCAGTCCGTCGCAGTACCACGCCGTGGCCAACGCGGCCGAGCGGCTGGAGAAGGCCGGGTTCAGGAAGTTGGCGGAAACGGACGCTTGGGACGCGACCACGGGGGGCAAGTTCGTGACCCGCGGCGGCGCGATCATCGCCTGGTACGTGCCCGAAGGCGCGGCCGCGCACACGCCGTTCCGGATCATCGGAGCGCACACCGACTCCCCCAACCTCCGGGTCAAGCCGCTGCCCGACACCGGCTCGCAGGGCTGGCGCCAGATCGCCGTCGAGGTCTACGGCGGCACCCTCCTGAACACCTGGCTGGACCGGGACCTGGGCCTGGCCGGGCGGTTGACCCTGCACGACGGCACCGAACGGCTCGTCAACATCGACCGTGCGCTGATGCGCGTACCGCAGCTCGCCGTGCACCTCGACCGGTCGGTGAACACCGAGGGCCTCAAGCTCGACAAGCAGCGGCACATGCAGCCGATCTGGGGCCTGGGCGACGTCCAGGAGGGCGACCTCATCGCCTTCCTCGAGGACGAGGAGAACCTCCCCCGGGGTTCGGTGGCCGGCTGGGACCTCATGCCCCACTCGATCGAGCCGCCCGCGTACCTGGGCCGCGACCGCGAGCTGATGGCCGGTCCGCGCCTGGACAACCTGCTGTCCGTGCACGCGGCCATCGCCGCGCTGGCGGCCGCCTCGGCCATCGAGGGCCTCGACCACATCCCCGTGCTGGCCGCGTTCGACCACGAGGAGAACGGCTCGCAGTCGGACACCGGCGCGGACGGGCCGCTCCTGGGCAACGTGCTGGAACGTTCTGTCTTCTCGCGCGGCGGCTCCTACGAGGACCGCGCGCGCGCCTTCGCCGGCACCATCTGCCTGTCCTCGGACACCGGCCACGCGGTGCACCCCAACTACGCGGAGCGGCACGACCCCTCGCACCACCCGCGCGCCAACGGCGGCCCGATCCTGAAGGTCAACGTCAACCAGCGGTACGCGACGGACGGCAGCGGGCGGGCCGTGTTCGTGAACGCCTGCGAGCGGGCCGGCGTGCCGTGGCAGACCTTCGTCTCCAACAACTCGATGCCGTGCGGGACGACGATCGGACCGATCACCGCCGCCCGCCACGGCATCCAGACCGTCGACATCGGCGTGGCCATCCTCTCGATGCACAGCGCGCGCGAACTGTGCGGTGCGGACGACCCGTACCTGCTGGCGAACACGATGCTGGCGTTCCTGGAGAGCTGACGCCCGACTGCCCGGCCGCCCGCGGCCCCGTACGACGCGAAGTGCCCGCCGGGGACGCCCCGGCGGGCACTTCGCGCTTCGCGTTCCCCTGCCGGAGGACCTAGGCGTCGAGACCGGCCAGGACCAGCGGCAGCCGGGTCGCCCCCTGCGGGACGATCCGCACCGGGACGCCCCAGTCCTGCTGGTGGACGTGGCAGGCGGGGTACTCGTTCGCCGGGTCGTCGTCGCAGGAGGCGGCCATCGCGGAGACGTGCAGGACGCCCTCGGTGGCGCCGTCCGCGAGGACCAGGTCGCGGAAGAGGTCCGTCCCGGCCCCCTCCCCCGCGGCGAGCAGCTCGGGCGGGGTCGCGGAGACCAGCAGGCGGGTGGACGGCCCGTAGCGGGTGTCCAGCTTCTGGCCGGCCGGCGCCTGGAAGACCACGTCGAGGCGGAGCGCGCCGGGGGCGACCTCGGTGGCCTCCCGCTGCGTGCGGTGGGCGACCGCGTCCACGCGGACGGCCTCCTCCGGGAGCCGCAGCCGCGTCAGCCGGTGCCGGGCGGACTCGACGACGACGATGTCGTCCCCGGCCAGCACGGCGTCGCTGGGCTCGCGCAGATCGGTGGCGAGCGTGGTGACCTGCCCGGTCGCGGGGTCGTAGCGCCGCAGGGCGTGGTTGTACGTGTCGCACACCGCGACCGAGCCGTCGGGCAGCGCGGTGACCCCGAGCGGGTGCTGGAGCAGCGCCTGGGCGGCCTCGCCGTCGCGGTGGCCGAAGTCGAAGAGGCCGGACCCGACGGCGGTGGTGATCGCGTAGTCCTCGCCGTCGCGGTGCACGTAGCGCAGGGCGCTGGTCTCGGAGTCGGCGATCCACAGCCGGTCCTCGGTGGCCGCGAGCCCGGACGGCTGGGCGAACCAGGCCTCGGCGGCCGGCCCGTCGTGCAGCCCCTCGTTGGTCGTCCCGGCGGCCACGGCGACGGTGCCGGTCTCCGGATCCCAGGTCCACAGCTGGTGGACGCCCGCCATGGCGATCCACACCCGGCCCTGCCACCAGGCCACGTCCCACGGCGAGGACAGGTCGACCTCGAGGGCCGGCCCGGAGGTCGGGGACCCCTGCCACCACTGGCGTCCGGTGCCGGCGACGGTCTCGACGGCGCCGGTGACGGGGTCGAAGCGGCGCAGGGCGTGGTTGACGGTGTCGGCGACGACGACGGTCCCGTCGGGCAGCAGCGCGAGCCCCTGCGGCTCGCTGAAGCTCTCGGCGGTGAAACCGCGCTGCCCGCTGCCGACGCGGCGCACGACGCTCTCCCCGTCCGCGGCCAGCTCCACCAGCTGGTGCCGCGTCGAGTCGGAGACCAGGAAGTTCCCGGACGGCAGCACGAGCGCCTTCCCCGGGAACCGCAGCTCGCCCGCCACCGGCTCGGGAGCCACGTACGGCCCGTCCCCGCGCCGCAGCGTCCCCTTGGCCTCGTGCTCGGCCTCCAGCTCGGCGACGAGCCGCGCGATGGCGTGCGCGTGGCCCTCGCCCGCGTGCTGCGCGACGACGTACCCCTCGGGATCGATCACCACGAGCGTGGGCCAGGCCCGCACGGCGTACTGCTTCCAGGTCGCCAGCTCGGGGTCGTCGAGCACGGGGTGGTGCACCCCGTACCGCTCGACGGCGTCCACGACGGCCGCGTGCTCGGCCTCGTGCACGAACTTCGGCGAGTGCACCCCGATGATCACGAGGGTGTCGCGGTGCTTCTCCTCCAGCTCCCGCAACTCGTCGAGGACGTGGAGGCAGTTCACACAGCAGAAGGTCCAGAAATCGAGGATCACCGTGCGACCGCGCAGGTCGGCGAGCGTCAGGTCCTTCCCGCCGGTGTTCAGCCAGCCGCCCTTGCCGATCAGCTCGGGGGCACGGACTCGGGCACGTCGGGGCGCGGGCGCGGGGGTGGGCGCCGGAGCAGCATCGTTCATGCTTCAAGCTTGCCATCCGGGTGTGAACACCGGATCACGCGCGTACGGCGAGGCCCCTGGCCCCGCGGACGCCGCGGGTGCCGACGCACCGCTACGGGGGCCCGGGGTGCCGTCCGGCGGGACGGCCGAGCCGGGGGCGTCCCCCGGGCGGGCGGCGTCCAGGGCGATCTCGCGGGGGTCGGGGAGCACCCGGGGGGCCCGGCGGGCCGGGGTCCTGATACGGGGGCGCAGCTGGCGGACCGAGAGCGCCGTCAGGCAGAGGAAGGCGACCGCCAGGCTCCAGGGGGTCAGCGCGATCCACCAGGCGGTGGGTCCGGTCAGCGCCACCGTCGCGCCGCCGGTCGCCGAGCAGGCGGCGAGGGTGGCGAACGTCGCGACGTTCCAGGGCGCGGCGTCGCGCGTGAGGTCGAGGCGCCGGTCCAGCAGGTCCGAGGCCTCCTCGGCCATCCGCTCCCGGGCCAGCCAGGCTTCCCCGGGGGTCCGCGTCGAACGCCTCCAGCCCGATTGGCCCCCGATCCGCGGGCGGCAGTGGGCGGCAGAGCACCCGCCGGGGTGACGACGCGGTCCGGGCCCGCGTGGGACGCTGGGCACAGGCAGCGAAGGAGGCGTCCGGCATGAGCACCGCGCACGACTACAGCGAGGGCATCGACCCCGAGTACGCGCTGAAGTACGCCATCCAGCACTGGAGCGGAGACCGCTCCGAGATCGTCGAAGGGGTCCTCACACACGTGACGCCGAGCTGGGACCACGAGAACGCAGCCGACGAGATCCGTGATCAGATCACAGCGCGCGTCAAGGAACTGGGATGCCGCACGGGATCGGGCAACCTCGACCTGCCGGGATCGACGAACTGGTTCGTTCCCGACCTCGCCGTCGTCCCGAAGGAACTGGCGAAGGGTGGCGGGGCCCTGCTCCCCGACCAGACCCTCCTGATCGCCGAGGTCACCTCCGAGTCCAACGCCGAGACCGACCGCGTCGTAAAGCGCAAGCGGTACGCCGAGTACGGCGCCCCGCTGTACCTCCTGGTCGACCGCATCGACAAGACCGTCACCCTGTTCGCCGAGCCCGGCCGGCTCGGCTATGCCAAGGTCGACGGCCCGCACCCCTTCGGCACCCCGGTGCGGCTGCCGGAGCCGTTCTCGCTGGAGCTCGACACCAGCGGGCTCTGACACCCACGGAGGTTCTGTGTTCCCGATATCCGTCGCCGGCCCGCTGGGCGGGCTGTCGCGCGTGCTCGAGCCATGTGCCGGCAGTGCCGGGGGCGGGCCGCGCGATCTGCTCGGTGCGGCGCGGGCCGAGCGGGAGCTCGGGTTGCGGCTGCCTGCCGAATACCTCGCCTTCATGGAGGCGTACGGGGGAGGCCTGGCCGATGTGTACGAGGACTGCCCCGGCGGCGGGCTGTGGATCGCCCCGCCGTACACGGACTCCTCCGACGGGCACACCGGTTGGGCAGGGGTCGGCTTGGTCGACCTCACCCTGCTGTTCCGCGAACAGGCCGCGGAACGCCACCTTCCGCACACGCCGGCGGGCTGGACCGCCGGCTCGCTCGTCGCGTGGGGCTTCGGCGAGTCCGAGGAGGAGTACTTCTGGCTGGTCACCGGTGAGGACGCCGACAGCTGGCCCGTCGTGGAGACCATCGGCGAGGGCGGCCCCTACACCGTGCACGACTGCGGGATGGCCGTCTTCCTGGAACGCACCTGCCGGCCCGGACCCGTCGGGTTCCTCCACTGGCGGGAGCACGACCGCCTGACGGCCGAGGGCCACCACCCTTGGTCCGAATGACCGGCAGCCGCAGGGCCGGCCCGGTCAGCCGAACAGCGCGCTCAGCCGGGGGAGGCGGGGCGCCAGTTCCGCCGCGTCGTCGAAGTCGAAGTCCCAGGACGGGTCCAGCGGCGGGTAGCTGATGGTGAAGGAGTCCGCCGGGAGTTCGCGGCCGGTGGCGGATTCATAGGCGGTCCAGGCTATGGACAGGGCGTCCTCGTCCTCCAGTTCCTCGTCCTCCCCGGCCGCCGCCGCGCGCACCGACGGGTGGTCCGCCAGGGAGTCCGGGTCCGCCAGGGCCGCGGTGAAGACCGCCTCCCCCTGGGTGAGGAGCCAGCCGCGGAAGTAGTCGAAGCCGTCGTCCGAGCAGCCGCCGTTGATCAAGTAGGCCGCGGCCCAGAGCGGAGCCCGGTAGGACTCCGCGAGGAGGTCCCACAGCACCTGCTGGGCGGCGGCCGTCTCCGGCGCCGGGTACCGCGCGAGCAACTCCGCCGCGCGCTCCGCCACCTGGTCCGGCTCCGCCTGCGCACGGGCCGTCTCGATCAGTTTCCAGAACGTCTGCTTGTCCATGATCCGAGCCTCGCACCCGGGTCTGACATCACGCTCCGAACGCGCGCAGGGAGCGGGTCAGGGCGGTGACGAAGGCGGTCCGGACCTCCGGCGGCAGGAGATCCAGGGAGAGGTACGGGTTGAGGTCCTCCAGTTCGACGAGGAGGAGCTCGCCGGAGGGGGCGCGGCAGGCGTCCACGCGCTGGATGCCGTGGTCGAGGGTGTTCCAGTCGATGAAACCGCGCGCGAAGGCCACGTCCGCCGGGGTGGGGTCGTACGGGGTCAGTTCCCAGCGGCGGGACGGGTCCGGGGCGTGGAGGGCGTACTGGAAGGAGTCGTCCACGAAGTAGAAGGACACCTCGTAGGCGAAGTCCACGCGCGGCTGGATCAGGAACTCGCCCGGCGCGCACCGCGGGTCCGCGGTGAAGGACAGGCCTATCGAGTCCGCTCCCTGCTTCGGCTTCACCGCGTACGTGGGCGAGGCCGGGAGCAGGCCCAGGTCCGCCGGGTCGTCGACCGTCGGGATGACCGGGTGGCCGGACGCCGTCAGGTCGAGGAGGTACTGCTTGCCCGCCATGTCGCCGCGGCCGGTGAGCGGGTTGTACACGCGGGTGCCGGCGGCGAGGGCCGCCTTGCGGAAGGAGTCGTAGGCCTCCTGGTAGTGGATGACCGGGCCGCTGTTGCGGATGATGACGGCGTCGAAGGCCGGCATCAGGCGCTCCGCGTCGAGCGGGTGGCACAGGGCCAGGTCGAAGTGCTCGCGCAGCCGCGAGGTGAGGAAGATGTCCTCGTCGCAGTAGCGGCGGCCGCGCGCCGGGTACGCCAGGTCGGTCACGTAGAGGAGAGGCATGACGGCAACCTATCGCGGGCAGCGATGACGGCATGAAATACCTGGTACGGGACAAACTGCTGGCCCTCGGGGACGACTACTGGATCGAGGACGAGGACGGCCGCCACGCCTTCCTGGTCGACGGCAAGGCGCTGCGGCTGCGGGACACGCTGGAGCTGAAGGATCCGGACGGGCAGACCCTGATCACGCTGCGGGAGAAGCTGTTCGGCTTCCGCGACGCGATGACGCTGGAGCGGGACGACCGGCGGCTCGCGGTGATCCGCAAGAAGCGCTTCTCGCTGCTGCGCAACCACTACCTCGTGACCCTGAACGAGGGCACCGAGCTCGACATCAGCGGCCGGATCCTGGACCGGGAGTTCAAGGTCGAGTACGACGGGGAGCTCCTCGCGCTGATCTCCCGCCAGTGGTACCGGATCCGCGAGACGTACGCCGTCGACGTGATCCGCGAGGACGCGGACGCGGCGCTGCTGATCGCCGTCGCGGTGTGCGTGATCCGCATGGCGGAGAAGGAGCGCGAGGGCCCGGACCCGGAGGAGTGAGGAGCGAGGACCGAGGAGCGAGGAGCGAGCAAGGAGAAGCGACGGATGAGGGGCGGGGGGCGAGGAGTGAGCGGCGTCGAGAGCCGGGCGGCGCGTGGTCACGGGGTCCGGGGACGGGCCCCCGGACCCCGTGACCGGGCCGGTTCACAGGGCCAGGCGGCGGTCCTTCAGGGCCGGGAACTGCTCGCGGGTCGTGGCGACCTTGGCCGGGTCGAGGTCCACCGTCAGGACCTCCTCCCCCGGGCCCGCCTCCGCGAGGACCTCGCCCCACGGGTCGACGACCAGGCTGTGGCCGGCCTGTTCCACGCCCGCGTGGGTGCCGGCCAGGCCGCACGCGAGGACGTAGCTCTGGTCCTCGACGGCCCGCGCACGGTTCAACAGGGTCCAGTGGGCACGGCGGCGGGCCGGCCAGCCCGCGGCGACGACCAGGGTCGTCGCCCCGGCGTCGACCAGGCCGCGGAAGAGCTCCGGGAAGCGCAGGTCGTAGCAGGTGGCGAGGCCGAGCGTCTGCTCCGGCAGGGCCACGGTGGTCAGGGAGTCGCCGGGCGACATCAGGACGGCCTCGCCCTGGTCGAAGCCGAAGCGGTGGATCTTGCGGTACGTGGCCGCGAGCTCGCCCGTCGGGGAGAGGACGAGCGCGGTGTTGTAGAGCGAGCCGTCGCCCGCGCGCTCCACGACGGTACCCGCGTGCAGCCAGACCCCGGCGTCGCGGGCCGCCCCGGCCATGGCCGCGTAGGTCGGGCCGTCCAGCGGCTCGGCCTCCGTCTCGAACTGCTCGTAGGCGAAGGCGCCCACGGTCCACAGCTCGGGGAGGACGACGAGGTCGCTGCCCGCCTGCTCGCGCACGAGCTCTGCGGCGCGGGAGCGGCGGGAAACCACCGACTCCCCCTCATTCACCGCGATTTGGATCAGGGAAGCGCGCACGGTACCACCGTCCTGGCGTTCAAGCCGTCAACTCGGGCCTACGATCGTCACACGAAAGCACTGCCGGGGTGCTCACCGGCAGCGTAGTTTTGAAGCCATTGCACAAGCTTCCAGAACGCGCCACCAACGCGCCAATGAACAGCACGCGAGGGGTCCCGTTGACCGTCCATCCGCATCCGAGTCTTCAGCCCTATGCCGACGCGTGGACGCACTCCATCGAGGCGATATCCGAGCTGGTCCTTCCGCTGACGGAAGGCGCGTGGAACCGCGCGACGCCGTGCCCCAACTGGTCCGTGCGCGATGTCGTGTCCCACGTCATCGGCATCGAATGCGAGCAGCTCGGCGACCCGCGGCCGATCCACACCCTGCCGCGGGACCTGCGGCACGTGGTCGACGAGTTCAGCCGGTACATGGAGGTCCAGGTCGACGTGCGGCGCCACCACACGGCACCGGAGATGACCTCGGAGCTGGAGTACACGATCATCCGCCGCTCCCGGCAGCTGCGGAACGAGAAGCGGGATCCGGACACGCTCGTGCGCGGGCCGCTGGGCGAGCCGGCGACGCTGGAGCACTCGCTGCGGCTGCGCGCCTTCGACGTGTGGATGCACGAGCAGGACCTGCGGGCGGCGCTCGGGGCGCCGGGGAACTGGGACTCGCCCGGCGCGTACGTGGCGCGCGACATCCTGCTGGCCGGGCTGCCGAAGGTGGTCGCGAAGAAGGCGGGCGCGCCCGCGAACTCGGCCGTCGTCATCGACGTGCACGGGGCGCTGGAGTTCATGCGGACCGTACGGGTCGACGCGGAGGGGCGGGGCACGATCGACAAGGCCCCGTCGCTGGGTCCGGCCGTGACGCTGACCCTGGACTGGGAGACGTACGTACGCCTCGCGGGCGGGCGGGTACGGCCGCACGCCGTCGCCGACCGCGTGAAGGTGGAGGGCGACCCGGCGCTGGCCGAGGCCATCCTGGCCCACTTCTCGGTGACGCCGTGACGGCGTGACGGCCTGACGGCCCGATGGCGTGACGGCCCGACGGCGCCCGATGGCGCCCGATGGCGTGACGGCGTGAACCCGTGAGCCGAGACGGACGCGGGGCTCAGGCGCGCGCCGGGCTGGTGTCGGGCTCGGCCCCGGTCACGGCGCCGGCCGCGTGGCCCTGGGCCGGCAGGGAGGCGATCCGGATGCGCTCCCGGTCGAGGTCGAGGGAACGTTCCTGCTCACGGGTCAGCGCGCGGCCGCGCAGGCGCAGGATCTGGGTGAGGCCCAGGACCTCCAGGACGAAGACCGACGAGAACGCGATGCGGTAGTTGCCGCCCGTGGCATCGAGGAGCAGCCCCACCACCAGCAGGGTCGTCATCGACGCGACGAAACCGCCCATGTTGGTGATTCCGGAGGCCGTGCCCTGACGTTCCGCCGGGTTGGCCGGGCGGGCGAAGTCGAAGCCGATCATCGACGCCGGACCGCAGGTGCCGAGCACCAGGCAGAGCGCGACCAGCAGCCACATCGGCGCGTGCTCCCCCGGGTAGGCCAGGACCGAGCCCCACAGCAGCGCGGTGACGGCGACCGTGCCCAGGGCGAGGGGGATCCGCGACGACGGCCTCCGGCCCACGACCTGCCCGTAGACGAGGCCGACGGCCATGTTCGAGGCGACGACCAGCGTCAGCAGCCCGCCCGCCGTGGTGCGCGACAGCCCCTGCGCCTCGACCAGGAACGGCATGCCCCACAGCAGCAGGAACACCATCGCCGGGAACTGGGTCGTGAAGTGCACCCACAGCCCGAGCCTGGTCCCGGGCTCCCTCCAGGAGTCGGCGATCTGGCGGCGGACGAAACCCCCCGCCGCGGACCGCCCCGCCCCGGACCGCCCGGCCGCGGACCGTCCGGCCGCGGACCGCGCGGGCTCGTGGCCCTCCGGGTGGTCGCGCAGGAACAGCACGAGCGGGACCAGGACGATCAGCCCGGCCACCGCACTGCCCGCGAACGCCGGCACCCAGCCGACCCCGTGCAGTACGGGCGCCAGCACCAGCGTGGAGACCAGGTTGCCCGCCATCCCGACCAGGCCGGCCAGCTGCGCCATCAGCGGGGCGCGGCGGGCCGGGAACCAGCGGGTCCCGAGCCTCAGCACGGAGATGAAGGTCATGGCGTCGCCGCAGCCCAGGAGGGCGCGGGCGGCCAGGGCCATCCCGTAGGAGGGGGAGAGGGCGAAGCCGATCTGTCCCGCGGTGAAGAGCACGGCGCCGAGGGTGAGCACCTTCTTGGTGCCGAGCCGGTCCACCATCAGGCCGACGGGTATCTGCATGCCCGCGTAGACCAGCAGCTGGAGGAGGGAGAACGTGGACAGCGCGGAGGCGTTCACGTGGAAGCGGTCGGCGGCCTCCAGGCCCGCGACGCCGAGGCTGGTGCGGAAGATGACCGCCACGAAGTAGACGGCGACGCCGATCGACCAGACGAGCACCGCCCGGCGGCCGCCCACGGGATCCTTGGCCTCCCCCGCTGCCGCTCCGGCCGCCCCTCCGGCTGCCGCTGTCCCTCCGGCCGCTGCCGACGCCGGGCTCATCGGGCGGATCCCCGGACCAGTTCCGCGACCCGGCCCACGTGTGCCCGTACCGCCGCCGCGGCCGTCTCGGCGTCGCCCGCGCGCAGGGCCTCGAGGATCTCCGCGTGCTCGGCGAGCGTCCGCTCCACCCGCTCGGGGTGCGCGTGCAGCAGGGCGACGCCCATGCGCAGCTGGCGGTCGCGCATCTGGTCGTAGAGGCGGCACAGGATCTGGTTGCCGGCGCTGCGCACGATCTCCGCGTGGAAGGCCCGGTCGGCGGCCATCATGGCGCCGAGCTCGCCCGCGGCGCCGAGGCGGCGCTGCTCCGCGACCAGCTCCGCGAGCCGGTCCAGCAGGCCGGGCGGGGCGGGTACGGCCCGTCGGACGGTGAACTCCTCGACCAGCAGCCGGGTTTCGATCACGTCGGCGATCTCCTGGACGGAGACCGGGAGGACGAGCGCGCCCTTCTTCGGGTACAGCTTGAGCAGCCCCTCCGTCTCGAGGCGCAGCAGCGCCTCGCGGACCGGCGTGCGGGAGACGCCCACGGAGGCCGCGAGCTCGCCTTCCGTCAGCAGCGTGCCGCCCTCGTAGCGTCGTTCGAGCACGCCCTGTTTGACGTGCTGGTAGACCCGTTCGGCGGCGGTCACGGTGACGGTGACGGTGGCTGATCGCATGCGCACAGCATAGATACAACAGGGGCGCACGGAGGGGCCGTCCATGATGTGGACCTTCACCCCTCCGCCGGCGGCCCGCTCCCGGCGGACGCGTCCCCGCCCGCCTCCCCGCCCGCCTCCACGTCACTCCACGTCCACGTCCACGTCCAGGACGAACTCGTCGTACGGAGCCTCGTCCGGATACGGCGGCCGGACCTGTGCGAAGCGGATCCGGGCGGCGCCCGCCGCCCGGCCCCGTACGACGTACACCCGCTCCACGGTCGCCCCGGGCAGCGGCGGATCCGCCGCTGCGGTGGGCGGCGGCGGGCCCTCGGACACGGAGACGGCGTCCGCGTCGCCGGTCACCCGCCAGGTCCACACGTAGCCGCGCGCACCGCGCCCGGTGAGGCGCAGCTCGTACGGCTCACCGGGCGCGAGCGCCACCTTGCGTACCTCCACCTCGGGGCCGTCCTTTCGAACCGGGGCCGGTCGGCTCCTCAGGCCGGGCCGATCACCGCGCCCTCGTGCCAGCCCGCGCCGTCGCGCCAGTAGTGCTGGAGCAGGCGGTCGGTGCGCAGGGCGATCACCTCCAGGTTGAACCCGAAGCTGCCTTGCAGCATCCCGGTGACGGCCAGCACGCCGTGACCGAAGACGGCGCCGCGCCGCCAGGAGGAGTCGCCGGCGTTGTCGCGCCACCAGTGCTCGACGCGGCCGCCCTCTCCGGTCACGCACAGTTCGTAGTTCCCGGCGGTGTCCTCGTCGGCCGCCCCGTACTGCGCCTCGACCAGGCAGGGGGCGGAGGTGATCCCGCTGCCGAAGATCTCTCCGGGATGCCAGACGAAGCCGTTCGGATCGTCCCGCCACCACAGCTGCATGCGGCCGTCCGTGCGGGTGGCGACCAGGTCGAGGTGGCGGGATCGGGTCTGGACCAGGGCCGGGCCGTAGTGGGCGATGCCGGAGGCGAAGCGGCCGCCGTCGTTCCAGGTCCAGGGGGCGCCGTTGATCCGCCACCAGTGGTTGAGCCGGCCGTCGGCGGTGCGGACGACCACCTCGAAGTTGCCCGGAGCCCCGTAGTCGCTCTGGATGAAGGCCGGGGTCGACCCGATCGCCGCGTCCCCGGGGCCGAAGGCGCCGCCGTCGCGCCAGGCGCCGCCAGACTGCTCGTAGTACCAGTGGCGCAGCCGGCCGCCGGTGGTGACGTGGAGGGTCTCCATGTTCCGGTTGTACGTGGTCCCGGTGAAGGCGGGCTGGCCGGAGGCGTCGGAGGCGAAGGTCCGGGCGCGGGCCCAGGGGAAGGGGGCGTCGCCGTCGCGCCACCAGTGCTGGATGGCGCCTCCGCTGCCGCCTCCGCTGCCGCTTCCGGTTCCGACGGCCAGGGCCGCCATCTCGAAGTTGCGGTGGGCGCGGCCGTTGCCGCTCTCGTAGACGTTGCCGGTGTGCAGGCGGCGCTTGCTCCACGGGTCGATGTTGGTGCCGCGCAGGCCGCACTTGACCCAGTGGTCGATCCTCACCTCTCCGTACGCGATCCGGCCGTGGCCGCCGACGTGATAGCCGGTCCCCCAGGAGTTCTTGAACAGCCAGCAGCCGGCCGCGTCGTCGTAGCCGGTGATCAGGACGCAGTGGCCGCCCGCCAGCCGGTCGCTGGTGCGGTGGTAGACGCCGGAGCCGAGGCCGAAGAAGTCGTCGTACACGTCGAAGCAGGCGGTCAGCGGGCCGACCGTGTCCAGCCACACCTTCTGCTGCTCCACGTCGCCGAGCCGGACGTGCTCGGGGATCCGGACCGTACGGCCGGAGCGGTCCCAGCTCGGGGTGTACTCGGCCCGCCAGGCCTCGCGGCGGTCGGCGGGCGTCCCGGGCGGGGGCGGTGAGTACGGCCAGCAGCCCGGATCGGCGAGACCGCCGTTGGTCCTGACCCAGTCCAGGGCGGACTCGGGGCTGCCCGTCTGCCCGCAGGGGGCCCGCAGCCCGTCGTGCACGTCCCCCTCGGACCGCTTGGCCCACACGTGGTGCTCGATCCGGGCCATCGACTCGATCAGGCCGGCCGCCCCGAAGGCCCAGCAGGAACTGCACGGGTTCTGGTCCTTGACCTTCGTGATCCAGGGCCAGCCCCAGCGGCTGCGCCAGTCCACGGCCATCGGACGGGTGGCGGACGCAACGGCCTCCGCCTCCGGTCCCGCCTCCGGTCCCGCCTCCGGTCCCGTACCCGGACCCGCCCCCGGGCCGGATCCCCGCCCCGGCCCCGGCCCCGGCAGCAGGCCGTGCGCCGCCCTGCGCCGGGTGAGGTGCGGATTGCCGCTCGGCCGCCCGATGAGCTCCCGCAGGTCCACCGGCGGCGCGGCCGCCGCGGGCGTGAGACCGGCTCCCGGCCGCAGGCCCAGCGCGGGCCTCGGCACCGGATCGTCGTCGGCGAGGTGTTCGCTCACGGACCACCGCGCCCCCCTGGCCGCGAGCCTCGCCCTCAGCTCACCCGCCGTCTGGACGTGCTGCTCCGACTGCTCCGGCATTCCGGCCCCCCAACGCACCGTACGGATCCGAGCCCCGGGAGCTTCCATCCGGCCGGAGGGCACGTCAAGGGGGTCCGTACGGTCGCGCGGCGGCACGCCGGTCGCACGCGGTCGCACGCGTCGCGCCCCGCGCGGGGCCGGGGTGCGACACTCCTGCCCCAGCGCCAGCCCCTGACGCCAGCCCCCGGCCGCCTACGGGGCCAAGGCCTGGCCCCCGATGTCCGCCGCCCCGGCGAGCTGGCCCTGCCACCACGCCCGCGCCTCGTCGTGTCCCATCGCCCCCCAGTCCGGGGTCCGCTCCACCTGCGCCCGGCCCAGCCGACGGGCCAGCGCCACCAGCTCCCGCCCGGCGGCGCCCCGGGCCTCCTGATATCCGCGCAGCAGCTCCTCCCACGACCCGGCCGCGCGCCACGCCGCCTCGAAGGAGCTGGCGTCCTGCAGCGCCTTGGCCGCCCCGCTGGTGTTGTGCGGGCGCACCACGGACGCGGCGTCCCCGGCGAGCAGGCAGCGGCCCGCGGCGGTGCGGGTGGTCTCCAGGTCGTAGATCGGCTGGACGTACACGTGCTCCGGGTCCGTCAGCCCGAGCACCCGGCCCCAGTACGGCGGGAACTCCCGCTCCAGCAACTCCGCCAGATGAGCCGCCAGTTCCGGGCTCACCGTGCCCGGCGGGAAACTCGTCGGGTCGTCGAGCCGCAGCCCCGCCGCGGGCGGCGGCACGGCGTACAGCACCCAGTTCACGCGCAGGCCGCCGTCCGGCCCTCCCGGGATCCGGTAGACCACGCAGCTTCCGCCGGGGAAGCACACCGTGCTCACCGCGTCGGCGGGCCAGTCCGCGGCGCCCCCCGCCAAGGAGTCCAGCCGCCGGGCGTCGAAGTGGCCGCGCCAGCAGACGTATCCGGCGTAGTGCGGCCGGGAGCCCGGGCAGACCGCCTCGCGCACCACGGAGCGGTAGCCGTCGGCGCCGACCGCGAGGTCGTACCGTTCCACCGCCCCGCCGGCCAGCCGCACCTCGGCCCCGCCGGCCACCTGTGCCACCCCCGTGACGGTCTCGCCCTGCCGGTAGACCACCGCGTCCGGGGTGGCCTCCCGCAGCCCGCGCCACAACAGCCCCCAGTGGTAGCTGTGGAACGGGAACGGCTGCTCCCAGATCACCCGCCCGGCCGCTCCCGCCCCCGGGTCCCGGACCACCCAGCGGCGCCGGGCCAGCGGGTGCGCGGGGATCCCGGCGGGCAGCGCCCCGCTCGCGGTGAGTTCGGCGGCACGGTCGTCGTGCACGCAGAGCCCGACCCCCCGGTCCGCGAGCCGCCCGCGCGTACGCTCCAGCACCACCACCTCGGCCGCCCCGGCGCGCGCGGCCGCCGAAGCGAACGCACACCCGGCGATGCTGCCGCCGACCACCGCGACCGTACCCGTACCGCCCCGCATAGCCGCTCCCTCTGCCGCGACGAGTCCCCCAGGGCCCGACACCCTACTGGCGCTCCGGGCCCGGGCGAACCGTACGATTTCGGCCAGGCGCGCGGAGGCGGGACCAGCCGGTCCGTCGCCGGCCGCCTCGGCCGGACCGGCCCACAGGGGGCGCCGTTAGGCTGGCCCGCATGGATGGGTGGATGGCGCCGAGCTCCATCGAGCGCGAGCTGTACGAGGCCAAGGCACGCGGCGACTGGGCGGGATACCTCGACGCATTGGCCCGCAGCGAGCTGTTCCTCCCGCAGTCCCGCGCGCACATGGACGCCGAGCCCGCGCACGCCCGTTTCCACCCCAGTCCCGACGGCCGCAGCCTCGCCGTCTACACGCGCGGGATGCTGCCCGTCCCCGACCCGCACACCGTGTACACCCGCCAGTCCCTCGCCTGGTTCGCCAAGGCCTGGGACCACCGGGACCCCTCGCACCTCGCCGTGAACCCCGGCTCGCCCACCGAGGCCTACCTCACCGCCACCCCCGCCGACCGCGCCCGCTGGCAGGCCCACTGGGACGCCGCCGCCCCCGCCTGGGGCCTCGCCGCCGGCGCCGTGCACTCCCTGCACACCGGCGGACCGCTGCACGGGCCCGTCGCGCACGGCCTCGCCGTCGGCGCCCACCTCGCCGTCTCCAACGGGGAGTTCTGGAACGCCCTCGCCTACCACGGCAACGGCTACGTCCGGGAGCGCGAACGCCTGCGCGAGCTCTGGGGCATCACCACCCCCGAGGGCTGGCAGGACGTCCTGCACCGGATGCTGGCCGCCGAGATCGTCAGCCCCGTCTGGGAGTTCGCGCTGCGCGTGCGCCGCGTCCTGGCCTCCGACTTCGCCGGCCCCGTCGACACCGAGCACTGGCGGCACGCCGCCGCCTCCACCCTGCGCCGCAGCGCCGAGCGGGCCGCCGAACCGCAGCTCACCCCCGACGGGGTCACCGTCGCGGAGCCCCGTCCCACCGCCGAGGTCGAGGGCGAGATCGCGGGCGTGCAGCGGCTGATCGGCCGGATCGCGCGCTACGAGCAGCGCTTCCGCGCCGACGGGCTGCTCGCCGAAGGGGACTGGGTCCGCTCCGTCGAGGGCTGGGACCACGGCCGCGCCTCGCAGATGGCCCGCTGGGGTCTGGCGACCCGCTACGGCACCCTCGACGAAGCCGAACGGGCGGTGCTGCGCGCCGGAAAGGCCGCGCGCGAGACGTACCGGTCGTGGGAGGAGTTCTCCGCCGGGTACTCGCTGGCGCGGTGCCTGCACTTCGACGAGGAGGAGTTCGGCGCGTGGTACACCAGCTCGCTGGCCACGCACCGCGCGCTGACCACGGACCCGGCCGGTCCCTGGCGCAACATCCCGTGGAGGGGGTCCGACGTCGCGTAGCCGGCGCCGCGGTCCGCCGCGGAGGCGGGCGCCGGCGTCCGCGTCACCCCGGCCCGGATGTCCGGCAGCCCCGTCCGCCGGGCCCCGGCCTACGGGAGCCCCGGCCTACGGGAGCCCCGGCCTACGGGAGCCCCGGCCGCAGCGCCGCCCAGGCGTCGGCGGCGACCGCCAAGGGGTCCGTGGCGGCCAGGTGCGGGCGGGCCGGGTCCATGCAGGGGATCAGGTGCTTCGCGCGGCGCAGCTGCTGGAGGGCGGGTCGCGGGAGCTCCCGCCAGACGCGCGCCCGCCCGGCCGCCTGCTCCGGGGTCATCCCGATGCGGGCCAGCACGTCCCGGCAGAGCGCGGCGGGATCGCGGTCGGGGTCGCCGTCCGTGCCGGGACCGAACCGCCGGAGCAGATAGCTGCGCACGTGGGGCTGTTCCTCCGGGCGGCCGGCCCGCGCGATCGCGGCCAGCGCCACCCTCCCCCACCGCAGCCGCATCCCGTCGGGCAGGCTCTCGTCCCGCATCCTGGCCGTCGCCAGGGCCCGCAGCGGGCCCGGATGCGGTTCCTCCAGCAGCGGCGGCCCGGTGGCCAGCCACGCCTCCACCTCCGCCAGAGCGTGCCCGCCGGGCGGTACGTACGTCAGCACCTGCCCCCGGGCGAGCAGCGCGACCACGGGACCCCTGAGGTGGACCTTCGCCGTGTGTCCCGCGTCGCAGCACTCCACCGTGCGCCCGTACCGCTCGATCCGCCGCAGCCCGAGCCGCAGCTCCCCGGCCGCGTAGACCTGACCGGCGCGCGCCACCCCGCCGACGCACCTGACCACGCACACGCCACCCGCGCCATCGGCGGCCTCGACGGCGTACACCTGCAACTCGGCGATGGACACCCGCGACCCACCCCTTTCCCGGCCGGGAGGCTACCGCGCCTCGGGGCCCGGCAGGGCCCGGACGGGCAAGGTCATCGCCAGGTGTGGGTGTCCACGATCTCGCCGGTCTCCACGTCGATGCGGCCGTGGAAGTCGCCCGCGTTGCGCGTGACCATGATCAGGAGCGGCCGGCCGTCCTGCAGGAAGGCGTAGTCGAAGCCGTGCAGGTCGCTCGGGGCGTTCACCAGGTCCCGCGGCGGGGTCAGCCGGCGCCACTCCGAGCCGTCGGCCCGGAAGACCACCGCGTTGTCCGAGGGGGTGAAGGGCGCGGTGTCGATGGCTTCCACCACCAGCACCCGCGTCTGGTCGTACTCCCGCCACGCCGTGACGGACCGCGGCGGGCGCTCGTACGACTTCTCGACGGCGCCGGCGGGCCCGCTCCAGCGGACCGTCGTATCGCCGTCGGCCCAGGTGACCGCGACGTCCGTACCCTCTGTTGTCACTGGGGAATCTCCTTCGGTGGGCCGACCGGAATCAGCCGGGCGCGGTCTTCGAACTCCATGATCTCTATTTGGGTCCCGCCGCCCGGCAGCCGGCCCAGCTTCGGATCCACCTGGGGTCCGATGATGCTTTCCTGCACGAGGATCGGGTCGCCGTCGGAGATGCGGTAGCGCTGGAGCAGCGAGACGTCCGGCTTCCAGTCCGTGCGGACGGCCATCTGGTCGCGGACGTACTGCTGGTTGGGGACGTCGTCGAACGTACCGAATCCACCCGGACCCCTCTGGCCCGGGGAGACCACCATGTTGAACTCCTCGCCCGGCTTGGCGAAGCGCGCGACGATCGTCGAGCCCTCCAGGTGCGGGACGGTGTCACCGCGTTTGGACGGGGGCAGGGCCTTGGGTTCCTCGCCCGGCTTGGTGCACGGGGTGAGGCCCAGCGGGTCCGCCCACACGTGCGGGTTGGAGACGTAGGCGACCGGGTTCGGGGCCGGGGCGAGGCCCAGGGGGTCGGCCGTCAGGTAGCGGGCCGTCTCCGGGTCGTAGGTGCGGAAGTAGTTGTGGTGGAGTCCGGTCTCCGGGTCGTAGTACTGGCCCGGGAAGCGCAGCGGGGTGTAGGCGGAGGCGTCGCGGTTCCAGCTGGTCGTGCCCCAGAGCGTCGCCCGGGTGCGCCAGGCGACCTCGCCCCGCTCGTCGATCAACTCGGTCGGGGTGCCGACCAGGTCCGTGACGATGGAGAAGAACCGGCTGTCGATCTCCTCCTGCGGGGCCTTCGAGAGCCCCACCGCCTCCGGTGCCCTGCGGAGGGTCTCCGTCTGCGTGAGCGGGTGCGTGCCGCGGTGCGTCCAGCTGACGGTGACCTCGTGCGGGTCGCTTGCCAAGCGCGTCGTCTGCTCGAGGAGGGTCGGGCCGTCCCACGTGAAGACGGTTTCCTCCACGACCTCGGCCGAGGCCGCTTCCGAGGTCGCGTCCGCCGATGTTTCACGTGAAACATCGGACGGCGCGAGCCGCTGCTTCGCCGCCCGGCGGCCCAGCGCGTCGTAGCGGTACCGCCAGCGCGTCCCGTCCGGGGTGGTCACCTCGGTGAGCCGGTCGTCCGCGTCCCACGTGTAGTGCCAGGTGTCCGGCTTCCGGGAGAGCCGGGTCTTCTGCCGCAGGACCACGCGGCCCTGGGCGTCGTGCTCGTAGCGCACGCGGCCCGCGCGGTTGATCCGCGTGCCGGTGTAGGCGCGCTCGCCGGTGGCTTCCGTGCCCAGCTGCTCCGGCCAGGCGGCCGAGGTCTGGTTGCCCGCCTCGTCGTAGGCGTAGCGCTCCGACCAGGAGGCGGCGTCCACGGCGGTGACCCGGGAGGCCGTGTCCAGGGTGAAGGTCCGTGGACCCGTCTCCGCGTCGTCGATGCCCAGCAGGTTGCCGTCGGCGCGGTAGCTGTAGCCGCGGCGCAGCAGGGTCCGCTGGTCCGAGCCGGTGATGTGCCGGGTCGTGAGCCGGCCCACCGCGTCGAAGGTCTGGTGCAGCTCCGTGTGGTCGCCGACGCGCCGCGTCAGTTCGTGGCCGGCCGCGTCCCGTTCGAAGGTCAGCTTCCGGCCCGAGGAGGTGAGCTCGGTGCAGTGGCCGCCCTCGTCGTACGTCCAGCGGGTCTGTGCCCCGGTGGGGGTGGTCATGGCGGCGGGCCGGCTCAGCTCGTCGTACGCGTAGCGGACGGTGCGGCCGTCGACCTGCTCCTCGACCAGGCGCCCGTGCCGGTCGCGGATGCGGACCAGCCGGGTGCCGTCGGAGGAGACCGCGGCGGCGGGCAGGTCGAAGACGTCGAACTCGAACGTCGCCGTGCCCGTGGGGGAGGTCTTGCGGGTGATCCGGCCGAGCACGTCCCGCTCGTAGGCGATCTCCTCGCCCAGCCCGTTCACCCGCGAGCGCAGGAAGCCGGTCGGGTCGTACGCATAGGTCAGCGTCAGGCCGTCGAAGTCCGTCTCCGAGACCAGCCGGCCCGCCGCGTCGTACGCGTATTCCCAGGTCAGGCCCTGGGGGTTGCGCACGCCCGTCAGTCGCAGCAACGCGTCGTGGGTGTACTCGTACCGCACGCCGTCGGGGCCGGTCCGGGAGGCGAGCAGGTCGAAGTGGGTGTACTCGAAGCGGGTGACCCCGCCCGCCGGGTCGGTGAAGGAGGTGCAGTTGCCCTCGCCGTCGTACGTCCACAGCGATGCGGCCCCGTCGGGGTCCACCCGGCGGGCGGGCCGGCCCTCCGGGGTCCACTCCACGGTGGTCACGCCACCGAGCGGATCGGTCACGCGCACCGCGCGCCCGAAGGCATCGCGTTCGAACCGCGAGGTGGCACCGAGCGGGTCCGAGATCGTGACCGGCAGGCCGGCCGCGTCGGTGGTGTAACGGGTGACGGCGCCCAGCGGGTTGGTCACCGAGACGAGGTGGCCGCGCTCGTCGTGGGCGAAGGTGGTGACCGCGCCCGTCGAGGTGGTGAGCGAGGTGCGGTTGCCGCGGGCGTCGAAGCTCTGGCGGACGACCGTGCCGTCGGCGTTCGCCACCCGGACCGGCAGGCCGAGTGCGTCGTACTCGGTGCCCGCGGTGCGCCCGTCGGGACGGATCGAGCGGGTGATCCGGCCCGCCGCGTCGTACTCCTGGAGCGAGGTGGCGCCCAGGGCGTCGGTACGGCTGATCACGCGCCCGGCGCTGTCGTACTGGTAGCGGGTGATCGCGCCGAGCGGGTCGATCTCGGCGACGACCCGGAACCGCTCGTCGATCAGGTAGCGGCGGGTGTGCCCGTCGGCGGTGGTGACCGCGGTGACGCGGTGGCCGGTCGCCGGGTCGCGCCCGTCGTAGGTGAGGGTGAGGGCGAGGTGCCCGGCCTCGCCGCCTTCGGCGACGCAGCGGTCCTGGTCGTCGTAGACGTAGTCGTAGCGGCTGCCGTTGGTGTCGGTCCAGGAGGTGATGCGCCGGCGCTCGTCGTAGGCGAGCCGCAGCGGCAGGCCGGAGGAGTTGACGACCTCGGTGAGGTTCCCGTCGGTGTAGCCGTACGCGAGGACGCGCGGGCCGCCGGTCAGGTGGAGGGCGGTGATCCGGCCCTCGGCGGTCTCGAAGCGGAGGTGGTAGCCGCCGGAATGGGCCATGCCGGCCGGCACGCCCCCGGCGTCGTACTCGAAGACGATGTGGTTGCCGTTGCGGTCGTCCAGCTGGACGATCGGCGCGATGCCGTTCCCCTCGCCGTCCTCGCGGCCGTCGGCGGCGGCGCCGGCCGGCGGGCCGAAGCGGCGCACCTGCCCGGTCGCGGGGTCGGTCACCGTCCAGTCGCCGTCCGGGGTCCGCTCCAGCGGACGGGGCGGGCCGGTGGCGGGAAGCACCGGGAGGCCGGGGGCCGGGTGCGGGTACGCGACCACGAGCCCGTCCTCGGCGACCAGGACGACGCCCGCCGCGTCGATCTCCAGGTGCTGGTCGATCGTGGAGGCCCAGGACGGGCCGAACCAGCGGCCGGCCGTGTAGCCGGACTCCGCGCGGCGGGTGAAGACCAGCGGGAGCGTGCCGGGCAGGACCAGATCGGTCTGCGGGAGGTACATCCGGCCGGTGGCGAGGTCGACCGGGTCGGTGTGACCCGTGGCCTTGTCCGCGTCCGGGGTCTTGTGCAGGTCCGGGCCGTCGCCTTCGAGGGCCGTGCGGCCGGGTCCCTTGAGGTCGTCGAGGTGCGAGGCCGCCGAGCCGGCCTTCTTCAGCGAGCCCAGGCCCTTGGAACCGATGAGCTCCGGAAGCATCTTGCCCAGGCCCTCGGACGGGTCCTTCATGAACTCGTCGAGCATCTGCTTGCCCGCGCCCATCGGGTCGTTGGCCATCGTGACCAGACCCGCCGCCGTCGAGTTCAACGCCGTCACGTACTCGGCCGGATGCGTCAGGTTGTACGGATCCATCGGATTGAGCGCGCGGGCGAAGTTCACGATCCCCGCCGTGCCCTTGAGGACACCCCCCGCCAGATGCGTCTCGGCCAGGTCCAGGTAGTCCATCCCGTCGCCGAACTGCTCGGTGTACGAAGGCTTCGGCGGAGCCGCGTCACGCGCCGCCCGCACCGCCGCCCGCACCGTCTCCGCGACGTCGTTGCGCTGCTT
>NZ_JBSGWY010000019.1:0-43699 GCF_053609145.1 Streptomyces sp. NPDC054961
AACGGCTCCAGCCTTGCCCACTGTGCATCCGTCAGATCTCCACGCGCCACACCAAGATCATCACCGATCAAGATCCACTTTCGCAACAGACCCTAACACCTACGTACTGAGCCCGGCCCTGCGCCTGGCCGGTATCGAGTACGAGCGCGAGGCCGATCCCGGCCTGCCAGTAGCCTCAAACCTGCGCCGGTGGGTTGATCTGCGGGACGTGACGCTGATCGGCAAGGTTCGCCTACCCGCCTTCGGTACACAGGCAGACGGCCGACTGCGGCTATTGATGACGTCCGAGGTCACCGATGCTGCCAAGCTCCTGGCCTGGGTCCAGCAAGATCTCAGTTCCATCCCCGTTGTGATCGCGTTCATCGGCACCCTGTCTCCGCCCCAACGCCGGGCCCTGGCCGCCGCGTGCGCCGAACATCCCGCCAAGCCGGTGCTGGTGTTGGATGCTGCTGCCCTGGCCTATTTGGCCTCCCGCGGCAGCGGCCAGTTCACTTTGACCGAGCGCATCCTGGCCCCGTTCAGCTCCATCAATCCCTACACCCCCGACGCCAACGAAGCCGTGCCAGAGGAGATGTTCTACGGTCGCGGCGAGGAGCTGTCCGCCGTCACCGACCAGCACGGTGTCAGTCTCCTGTACGGCGGGCGCAGGCTGGGAAAGTCGGCCCTCCTGCGAGCCGCCGGCCGCCGCCACGCCCTCACCGAAGGTCATATCGCCCTGTACCTACCGCTACCCAGCAGTCTGGCCTCTGGCACGGAGGAGATCTGGGACATGATCTTCACTGAGCTGGGTCGGGCAGGGATCGGCCTGGCCCCCGGTCGACGCGCCCCCACCGCACATCGGCGGGTCCGAGACGCCATCGCCGCCTGGCTCGATCAAGACCGAACCCGGCGGTTGCTACTCCTGCTCGACGAATGCGACTCCTTCTTCGACGCCGAAGCGGACCTCGGCTTCCAGCAAACAACGCGCTTGCGGGACCTTATGAGCGCTACCGAACGCCGCTTCAAGCCGGTCTTCGCCGGCCTGCACCAAGTCCAGCGCTTCGCGGGCCTACCCAACCAGCCGCTCGCCGAGGCGCATTTCGGCAGGGCACGGAGCATCGGCCCCCTCTCACCAGGTCCGGCCTACCGCCTCCTGCAGGAGCCCGCCGAAGTCCTGGGGATCAACTTCGCGCACGACAGCCTGATCCACCGCCTTCTGGCCTACTGCAACTACCACCCCAAGCTCCTACAGGTCGCCGGTGAGGCCCTCGTCAGCGAAGCACTGGCCAGCCGCACGCCCGACGGACCGCCCTGGACCATCGACAACGACATCCTCGAACGCGTCATCGGCTCCCCGGACCTGCGACGTCGCATCCGCGACACCGTGCGCCTCAACCTCAACCTCGACCCCCGATACAAGGTCATTGCACTGCTCATCGCGCGCAACGCCCACACCCACGGCGTCGAACACAACATGAGCACCCGCACCCTGCGCCAGGAGTGCGCCGAATGCTGGCCCGAGAGCTACCACACGGTCGACGAATTCCGTGTCCTGCTGGAGGAGATGGTAGGCCTGGGCATACTGGCCAACGAACGTGACGGCTGGCGCCTGCGCTCCTCCAACGTCCTGCGCCTATTGGGTACCCCCGACGCCATCGAGGAAGAACTCCACGCCCACGACCCCAGCGACATCCCCACCCGCCTGTCCATCAGCCAGGCCCGCCGCCCCCTCCCCGGCGCCCGCATCAGTCCCCTGACGGAACAGCAGATCGCAGGACTGGTACGCCGCAACAATGCGCTGCGCATCGTGCTGGGCACCAATGCCACCTGCCTCGACGACGTCACCACCGCGCTGGCCGACCAGCAGCAACGCACCCCCAGCGACCTGGCGCCCCTGATCCAGCCAGCCACACCCCACGCCTACCGCCAGGCCCTGAGCGCAGGCAAGGCCCGCAGCCCACACCGGCTGATCATCAGTGACATGCGAGACTTCAAGCCCGACGCCGTCGAGACCGCCCTGCGCGACGCCATCACCCGCCAACCCGCCTCGGGCGTCACCCGCTGCGTCATCGCCCTCATCGACGCCGGGAACCGCGAACACCTCGAAGTCCTGTCTCACCATGCGGAAGAGGACATCCTCGTCCCCCTGCAACGCGCCACCGCCGACGGCATCCGCAGCTGGGTCACCCCCAACGACGTCCTGACCGCCTTCAACGCCCCCGAAAACCGCCGCCGCCTCTACACCACGACCGGCGGTTGGCCGATTCTGCTCAAACAAGCTGCCGACCTGGCCGCCGCGAAGCACAGCGCCCCCGACATCTGCCAAACCCTGCACGACACCCTAGCCACGCCCGCCGGAGCCAGACAGCTCCTGGAAGCGGCCGCCCTGACCGATCCGGCGCTGCAGGGCATCCTGCACGACCTGGCCGAACTCGACGAGCCCCTGTCCGAAGACGACCTCATCGACCTCCTCACCACAGAACACTCCGACGCCGCCGGCGCTCTTGCCACCCTGCGCAACCTGGCAGCTCTGACCGAGACGCCCGGCACCGCAGAGTGGGCACTGGAATCAACCATCGCTGCTGCCTGGCGTGTACACGGACCACGCTAGCCAGTTCCCCTGGCGCGACGAAGGTCAACTCCGTTCTGGAAACTGGAGCTCGTACACCCAGCCCGGTTCATCATCGCTGCCGTTCGCTTTCGGCGGTCTCCCACTCGAAGGCCGGATGGGAGACCGCCGCCCTACGAGCTCGTAACAGGATCTTGCTGAAGTGGCCTGGTCGGCCGTGACCGGTGTGACGATTCGACCGTTCGGAAGGGTGTGAGTACTCGGCCGTGGATCGTGAACGACGACTTGTGGGCGCTGATCGAGCGGCTGCTGCCGCCTTGGCCCGAGCGGTCGCCGGGGCCGCGGGCGGTGGCGGACTGGCTGTGTGTGCAGGGGATCCTGTACGTGCTCTTCAACGACATCGCCTGGCAACTCCTGCCGCTGGAGTCCAGGTTCGGCTCCGGACAGACGTGCTGGCGCCGCCTGGACCGCTGGCAGCAGGCCAGGGTCTTCGACCAGCTGCACCAGATCCTGCTCGCCGAGCTCAAGCGGCCGGCCAACTCGACTGGTCCAAGGCATGCGTGGACGGCTCCCACATCCGCGCGAAAGAGGGGGCCCCGACACCGGCCCGTCGCCGCTCGACCGGCGGAAGACGGGCAGCAAACACCACCTGATCTGCGACGGACGCGGCGCCCCCGCTTCAAAGTCATCACCACAGCGGCCAACGTCAACGACGTCACCCAGACCCTCGCGCTCGACGACGGCATCCCACCCAATCGCGGGCAGGCCCGGCCGGCCCCGCCAGCGCCCCGAAGCCCTGCTCGGCGACAAGGGCTACGACTCCAACCCGAACCGGGAAGAGCTGCGCAAACGCCGGATCCTGCCCGTGATCTCCCCGCAAGGGCTGCCCGAACATCAAGGGCATGGGCAAGCTCCGCTACGTCGTCGAGCAGACCTTCGCCCTGCCCCACCAGTTCAAACGACTTGCCGTCCGCTGGGAAGGCCGCACCGAACTCCAGAGGCGCTGGCCGCACTTGCTGACGGCGTCGAGCGCGACTTCCGCATCATCGAAGGCCTCGACTGACGATCGAGGCTGCGTCGGCGACGAACACGAAGCCGACCGCCTGGGTCATGCCCCCAGGTCCTCCGTCACAGGCAGGCACTCGGCGAGCAGGTCGACGACGTCGCGCCAGGCTCGCTGCGCGTGCTGTGGGTGGTAGCCGACGCCGGGGACCACGGGGTGGTCGACCGGCGGGTGGTGGAAGGCGTGCAAGGCGCCGCCGTAGACCGCGAGGCGCCAGTCGACGCCCGCGGCCTGCATCTCAGCGGTGAACGCGTTTCGTTGCGCGGGAGGCATGATCGGGTCTTCCGATCCGACCCCGGCCCACACCGGGCAGCGAATGCGCGCCGCCTCGCCCGGTCGGCCCGTGGTAGTTGCGTTGACTGTCCCGATCGCGCGCAGGTTGGCGCCGTCGCGCCCGAGTTCCAGTGCGATGGCACCTCCCGTGCCGTAGCCGACGGTGGCGATCCGGTCGGGGTCCGTCCGGGGCTCGGTGCGCAACACGTCGAGTGCCGCATGGCCGATGCGCCGCATCCGGTCGGGATCAGCGAGCAGTGGCATGCAACGGGCCAGCATCTCCTCGGGGTCGCCCAAATAGCGCCCGCCGTGAAGGTCGAAGGCCAGCGCTACATATCCCAGTTCGGCGAGAGCATCGGCCCGGCGGCGTTCGACGTCGCTGAGCCCCATGCCCTCTGGTCCGAGCAGCACCGCGGGCCGGCGGTCGACACCGGCCGGGAGCGCGAGGTGCCCGATCATCCTCAAACCGTCGGCCGGATACTCGACCGTACGCGTCGTAATCGGCGTCATGAGAATGGACTGTAGTGATCGTCGAGCCCGTCCGGCCGCTGTTCTGCCGCTGGCAGAACAGTGTAGGTGTCCCGCTGAAATACGGGACGGGCCCGGCGCTCAGGGCTTCAAGATCATCCCGCGCCCGCGCGCCCCCCGCAGGGACCGCCGCACGGCGTAGCGCTGCCATTCCGCCGAGGGTGCGACGGCTACGAATCAGGGGACGTCCGGGTCCGCGCAGCAAGACGGCGAGTCGGCGCCCGCACCGCAGCGCCTTGAACTACGCAGCGGTCGAACACCCCCTGCCCTACGATCAGGCACCACGAATTCATTGGCACAGGTGTACGACAGAGAGTTTCGGGTGCGGGGGTTGCGTGAACAGGGCTGGGGCCGGGGACTCATGGCCGCGGCCGCGCTCATCTGAATCTGGCTCGGCTACCTGCTCGTATTCCCCTTCAGCGTCGACGAGGGCGCGAACTCCGAGCGGATCGAGTGCGAGTCCCGCGCTTTCCACCAGGACAACAGGCGTTCTGCGGTGTCGTACCGTGCGGACGCGGGGGAAGACCGCGACGCCGAGCGGGACTGGGCCCCGCTACCCGCCGGCATGCTCCTCTCCCTCCCCTTGGCAGCTCTCGGCACCGGTCTGTATGCCACCGGCACCGCGGCAGCCCGCACTGCCGCGTACGCCGCCGACATCACCCGCCTGAACGCCACCAAGGAGCTTTGAGTAGCTCACGCTGCGGCCCTCGGGGAGAGGATCGGACGACAGGTGCGACTCGGTTACGGCGTCGCCGTCGCCTACATCAGGGCCTCCGTCAAGACCGTGGACGACACCTTCGAACCCTGGCGCGACCTCATCAACGACATCCGCGCCCTGCGCCTGAACGTCTACGACGTCGCCGACCGGCTGCGCTCGCTGCGCCCCACTTCCTGATCAGGCGCGCCCTTGCCGGTGAGCCCTTCTCGGCGAGGGCGCCCCACTGGCGGTGCGGGGCTTCGTCGAGCACCATGCCGTGAGCGTGCTGGCGTGGGCGGCTGTAGGTGGTCTCGGTTTCGCGGTCTGGTGGGGCGTGCTCCGGCGGCTCGCATTCCAGCGGCGCCCGCTGACGCCGGGCCACTCATCGCGCCGGGCGGTCAGGCACTCGTAGAATTCTCCCCGGAAGCGTGACGCTTCCGCGAACGGCTCCTGCCTGACATCGTGATGCAGCAGACTCTCCCCTGGCGGCCTTGGAACGTCTCGCGACGTGGTGAAACTCGCGCTCTGGTCAGCACGAAGGATCACGCCAAGGCCGGCCCTACGTCCGCCGAACCCCCTCCTGAGCGATCAAGTTCGGGGCGCCGTCCGAGGCCGGAAGAAAAGGAACAACTAAGACATGCCCCTATTCGACGATCACCGGGTACGGGGGCGCCAGGGGGCCGCATCAGGGGCATTGCAAAGTCTGATGATCTTGTGAGTGTGCTGGTCAGGTGATGCCCGGGAGGTCGAGTGGGCGGGTGAACGGTTCGTAGGAGGCGTGTCGGAGGCCGGCGGCGACGTTCTGGTGACCGGCTGTGCGGACGGTGTTGATCGCCAGGTTGCGCAGGGTTGCCATGTTCTCGGGGCCGTGGCCGGTTCGGATCTTCGAGGCGTCCTCGCGGAAGGTGGTGTCGCGGACGAAGTGAAGCCGGTTCTCGATGGTCCACTGCGAGCGGGCGAGCTGGCCGAGCCGCTGCGGCGATGCCTGATGTGAGGTCAGGTCCGTGACCGCGTAAACGGTCTCGCGGCTGACCTTGCCGGTCGTCAGGTCGGTTCGGTGGCGCAGGATGCGCACGGCCTGGGCGGCGTAGGGAAAGTCCAGACCGAGGCCGGTGACGGTGAGTGCCCTGGTCGCCCGGGTCTCCCGGCGCCCGTGGCCCCTCTCGCGGTCGTAACGGCGCGACGTGACGTCCTTCCATGGCAACGACTTCAGCCGACGGTGCAGTTCGGGCTGGTTGGCCTTGACCACGAACAGGTAGTGGGCCTTCTTCTCCTCGACGAGGAAGCGGACGTGGCCGCGCTGGGTGTGGAGCGCGTCCGCGGTGATGGTGACCCCGGTCAGGTCGAAGGGCTTCAGCAGTGCCGCGAAGCAGGTGATCTCATTCGTCTTGTCGGGGACGCGCAGTTGAGTGACGGTCCGGCCGTCGTCGGTCATCGCGGCCAGGAGGTGGGCGGCGGGCGAGGTGCCGTGCCGGGAGCCGCGGGCGGCCTTGCCGTCGATGGCCAGTGATTCCGAGCCGGCGGGATCAGCGCCGGTCAGATCGGCCAGGCCGCCGGGGCAGGCCATGCCGACGACCCGGCGGATTGTCGCGACACTCGGCGTGACCCGTACGCCGAGTGCCCCAACGACGCGGGCGCCCAGCCGGGCCAGGGCGTGCTGCGGGGCGTTCGCGGCCCACTGGCCGATGGCCGCGAACGACTGCGCGCCGCCGACGACGGCGGAGGCGGCAACCAGCAGCACGGCCACGAACGGGTGACGTACTCCTCGGCGCCGACGCGGATCGGGCAGCAGCCGCAGCCGCTCCACCAGCGACAGTCCCGCCACGTTGTCCAGGACCGGCGACTTGATCAGGCAGACGGTGGCAGACTTGCGGCACATCGAAGCTCCGGTGGTTCGAGGCGACTTGGAGGTCACCCCGTTCAACCGGAGCTTCGTTGCGTTCGTGACGGGCCAGTCCCGACCCCTTGCACAGCCGCGACCTGCGGACTCAAGCGCTTGCGGGGACTTTGAAACGCCCCTGGGGGCCGCATGGTGAGGTCCCCGGCTCAGCAGCCAGGACCCTCGCCACGCAGCCATCGCAGGACTGCACGGCTGCTGCGCTGTCACAGCAGAGCAGGAAACCTCCGGCACGCGGGTGAGTGACGGCCGCGCGACGCGGGTGACGAGGGAGGGGCATCACTCCGCCTCCAGGAGCGTTGGTCAGTCCTGGGGATTCTCGCTGACGACGTTGGGAGGCGTGCCGGGGCATGCGATGCCTGCCCCCCTGTCTGCGAGTCGGCAGCGTCTGAGCAGGCGTGGACCGGCGCCTTTCCCCTCTCCGCCATAGCGTTGATCAGCGGGATATCCAGTTGGCTCCAAGGCTCTTCGGCCGCCCGAGGATGCTGGCAGGCGCCATAGCGACGGTCGGCCTTGAAATCGACGCCGTTGTTGTCCAAGGCCTCCGAGCCGTCCGAGCGCAGCACCGGGTTGTTGTCGGGAGCCATGAAATCTGCGCAGCAGCCATCTGAACTGGTGATATGCAGTTCGAGTGAGGGGGCGTGGATACAGCACCGCTCCGGTGGCCGTTACCCAGCAGCCACAACCTGGCCGGCCGTGACTTGGGGAGGTTCAGGTAGCAGCGGCGCGAGGTTGTCCCGTACGAAGTCAGCGGCCCTCTGGACCGACTCTTCGGCCCCGGCCTGGTCTTCAAAGACGCTGGTAGAGAGCATCACTCCACCCCCCGCGTCAACCCAGTAGTAGGCCACGAATCCAGGCACTTTGCGAAGGAGAGGTACGAACCCCTCTTCCACTCGGCGCCCTGCCTCGGCAGGATCAGTCACCCCTTCATACCGTCGAACCACTGCGTACATGGCTGCTCTCCTCACGGATCCCAAAATCGCCTTGTACGAAACGACCTACCCCCACCGTGCGCCGCTGGCTCGCGGGAGATCCGGAAGGCACTCGGATAGGCGCACCGATGATCCAAGACGGCATCCCCTGCAGCCAAGGGCGGGCGCGCAGGGCGAACCAGCTTCACGAAACCGCGGCCGTCCGCGCAGACTCGTTGACATTCATTGCACTGACCTCAACGAGCTTCACCACCCTCCGTCACCACCGGATGTGAGACAGGGCCGTTCCTTTTCCAGTCCGGCGACCAGCCGAGCGGCCCGAGTGAAGTGTGCCGTCCCACCAGGCCGCGAAGGTGACCATCTGCACGGTGGATGGCATTCCCGTCATCGGCTCAGACCCTTCTTCCATCTCGAAGAGTAGCCACTTACCGTCCTTCCCCGGCCCTCACCGACACCCCCGGACCGGGCTGCGTAGGTGCGACGTGGTTCTGGCTCAACTTCTGGATGCGGTTGACGATCTTGCCGACCGATCCGATGAGTCGAGCGGCCGTGCCCAGCGCGGCGCGATGGGAGGGTGGCCCCAGCGGACACATGCCCCGGTGGGATCGAGATCGAGCGCAGGACAGAGGTGACCCGGGCAGCGTTCGGTGCTGCCGTTGAGGACGCTGTCACGCGGACAGGTGAGGGTCCAGGCGTAGTAGCAGTTGTTGATGTGACTCATCGCCCGGGCGCGGGAGCGCACCCGTGGGTCGGTATGAGGCTCCCGGATGGCCGCCACCAGGGCGTCGTGCTCGTACCGGGTGTTCGCATGGGCTGCGGCGGCCGACGGCATGGGGCGTGGCGGGTGACGCCGTGCTCGGCGGCCGGGACGCGGACGGACGTCCATCGGCGTGACAGCCCAGGAAAGAGTCCTTCCTCCCAGGAGCCCGGGGCTTTCGTCCCTGCCCGCACCGTTCGGGGATCGCTCAGGATGAAGAGCATGACGTTGATACAGCGCACGAACCCGTCGCGGCCGTGAAGTCCGCGGACAACGCGAAGCCCGCGCCGCCGCGGCCCGTCGTCGTCGCCGTGGACAGCGCCCCACACAGCATCCCCGCGTTGGATTGGGCGGCGGCGACAGCCCAGCGACGGGGCACCGACCTGCTCGTGGTCCATGTCCGGCCCGACTACGCGCCCCTCAATACCCTGCGCCCGCTTCCCGTTGGGGCCCCGGGCCACCAGGACACCGTCCTGGCCGAGGTGCAGGACATTCTCAGGGAGCGTGAGGGACTGCCCCACGTGCGGTACGCGTCCCCGGCCGGCGCTGTGGCGCACACGCTGGTAGCGCTCGGGAAGCACGCCCAGGTATTGGTGCTCGGCTCGCGTCGGCGTGGAGGACTCGCGAGCCTACTGCTCGGCTCGACCAGCCTCGCGTGTGTGGCGGAGGCGGCCTGCCCGGTGGTCGTGGTGCCTCCTGGCCCGCGCACCGCTCTGCGTCCGGACCGCCATGGTCAGGAACGGGTGGTCCTGGGGCTCCACCCCGAGCTCACCCCCCACGCGGCGATCGAATTCGCTTTCCTGGAGGCGCGCGGACGCGGTACGGCGCTGGAGGTGCTTTCGGTGTCCACGTCACGGCGGGCCGCTGCTGCAGAGGAGGCCCAAGGCCATCGACTCGACGCCTTCAGCCGCAATGACTACCGGGATGTGGACGTTGAACCGGTAGTGGTCGCGGGCGCCGCGGGTACCCGGCTGGCTACGAGGTCGAACGCCGCGGGCCTGGTCGTGGTCGGGCGGCCTCGGCGATGGTTTCGCACCGCCGCCTGGCCATCGAACTCGGTCGCCAAGGCGGTCGTCATGAAAGCCGGTTGTCCTGTAGCTGTGGTGCCACGGGGCGACGGCGCATCAAGCTGAGTCGTACCCTGCGCGATCTCCTCCTTGCTCCCCCCCTCGGTGCGCCGGGACAGGGCCGAGGCGGATTCTGCGGACGTGACCGTGGGAGGAGATGGGCGAGAGCCGGGCCCCGGTGCGGGGTCCCGGCTCGCGCCCATCTCCTCCTCTGCCGAAGACGGGGCTATGCGAAGAGTCGGCGCCAGGTCTCCGGCCCCGGGTAGCCGTCCGCTGAGGATCCTGTCCAGCCTTGGGCGCGTTGGAATGCTTCGACGTTGCGCCGGTCGCTCTCGGTCCACCGTTCCCCGGGACCCTGGGTGTAGTGCTTTGCGAAGCCCTTCTTCACCAACTGCACGCCTAGTTTCTTGACGTGGGCGTTGACGGCGCCCGGACGGAAGTGGCCCGCGCCGGGGAAGGCGGTGCCGCTCTCGCCGCCACCAGTGCCGATGTTCTTGCCCTTGCCGTTGACGAGATAGTCCCAGGTCGCCTTGCCGGGGATGCCGTCCGCGTCACTGCCGGTCCAGCCCTGAGCCCGTTGGAACGCCTGGGTGGCTTTGCGGTCCGCTTCCGACCAGCGAGGACCGGGACCAGAGGTGTAGAATGAGCCGCCGCCACGCTTGACCAGCATCCGGCCCAGTTCCGCTACATGCTTGTTGTTGGCTCCCGGACCGAAATAGCCGGCGCCGGGGAAGGCGGCGCCGCTCTCACCACCCTCTGAGCTCAGGTTCTTGTACCGGTACGCCACGTAGCGCGAGGAGTTGTTCCAGTAGGCGTAAGGCGTCGTACGCTTGAGTGTGTGCGGTCGGGTCTGGTCGTAGGCGATGTACTGGGTCTTCGCCGAGTTGGCCCAGCCGCCGAAGATGACCACGTGCGAACCGGCCACCGGATTGGCCGAGTTGTGGAACAGCAGCATGTCACCGGGCCGGAGTTCCCCCTTGGATATGCGCGTGCCGTATGAGGCCAGACTGCCGGTCCATTGATTGTCACGCAGGCCCCACGCACTGGAAACGAACCCTGAACAGTCCATGCGGTAACCGTCTGACCAATAGCGGTTCATGTCGTACGGCACCTTGGCGTTCACCCAGGCCTGGGCCCGGGCGATGATCTGTTCCCGGGACAGCCGCATGTCCTGCGAGGCCCGACGGGACGGCGCTCCGAACAGCGGCCCTGGCGCGCCCTGCCCGCTTCCCGTTGCCGCAACGGTATCGGCCGTAAAGGAGGGGGCAGACCGCTGTGGTGCGGCGTCGCCCGGTGCCGACTGTGCCCACTGTGCCGCGAACGATGTGCCGGCCCCACTCACGAGTGTGGCGCCGCCCACCAGAGTGACCACGACGGCAGATTTGGCGGCGTTGAGGCCATGAAGACCTGACCGGCGGGCGGCGCGGGCCTCATGTACGCACCCCGCGCAATGACACTGTGCGGGGGCGTGGATCTCGTCGAAAACGGGTGCGGAGGTCGTCACTTCGCAACACCCGTTCCGTGGTGGAGCCGGGTGCTCTTACGGTCGGCCGTCCCGCTAGCACGGGGAATAGTACGCATATAACTTCTCCTGTCGTTTACAAGAGTGATTTCGAATGGCGAGGGTCACAGCCGCCCGTTGATGACTCCATGTCCCGGAACAGGTGCAGGGTCACGGACCCGACTCTCGGCAGTCCTCGCCTGGTGCGCGCTCGGCCCAGGGCGATTCGCACAAGGGGAAAGGTGCTGCGCCATGTCGCAATCCCCGGCAGCCCATGGGGCCTTATCGGGCAGCACCCGGAGGCCGTTGCGCTGGGATCATCTGGTCCTCGATTTGCGCCTCTACCGCCCCCGCCCCCTCGGACTGGGCAAAATTGCCACTTCTACCTATCACTCCCCAGGGCCGCCAGCAGGCGCTGAGATGCACCCGCAGGACCTGTTCACAGCATTAATGATCTCTCGAATCAAACGTTACTGACGGGGCGTAAGGCAGCAAGGGACGAAAGTCCCCCTACGGACGGGCTTCCGACTTATTCGACTTGGGGGCCGGGCGTGGGATTACCCGAAGGGGCAGGGCTGATTCATGGTCCTGGCGGCCCAAGGACTGCCCAGTCAGGGTGATGTGACGACCCTTCACCATGGCAGCAGCGCCCTGCCCCCTCACGCAACGAAGCTCCGGTAATCAAGGGGACCTACCAAGTCGCCCGACCACCGGAGTTTCGATGTGCCGCCAGTCTGCCGTCGCCTGCCTGATCAAGCCGCCCTCGCGTCAGCAGCGTGAGGCTTCGGACAGTGCCGCCCGGTTGAGTGCTCTGCCCGATCCGCGTCACCGGCGCGGTGGGCGGCATACTCTTGCCTCGGTGCTGCTGACCGCTGCCTGCGCGGTCCTGGCCGGCGCCCGCTCCCAACTGACCATCGGGCAGTGGGCCCGCCACGCACCCCAAGGCACCCTCGCCCGCCTGGGGTTCCATGCGAAGGGGCCGCTCGGCATGTGCGCCCGCCGGCCCCGCCCTCCACCCTGCGTAAGGTGCTGGTCCTGATGTGCCCCGGCGGGCTCGCCGACCTTCTCGTCTGCGACCCGGCCGGCACGCAGACGGTCGCGATGGACGGCAAGAGCGCGCGCGGCTCGCGCACCGATGCCACGCCCGCCGCCCACCTGCTGTCCGCCGTCACGGCCGCCGGCCGTGTCGTCAGCCAACTACGAGTGCCGGACAAAACCAACGAGATCTCCGCGTTCACCGCCCTGCCGGCCCCTACGGGAACCGGGTTGAGCATCGGATCGGGCCGTTGAAACTCGCCGCTGATGCGCTTTCCGCCACGGGGCGACTGCCCGGCTCACCCTGAGGCGTCATTCGCTGCAATGAAGGGCCCGTGCGCCGCGTGGGCGCCCTCGGGATCAGGCGACGCCCGACTGATGCTGACGCTGGGCGTCGCGGCGGCCGACGAGGAACCAGAGCAGGCTTCCGAGGAAGGGGGCCACGACAGCGAAAACGACCCAGCCCAGCTTCAGCCCTCCAGCGAGGCCGGACCTGGCGATGCTGACCACAGCCGCTACGAAGAACGCCACGTAGGCGATGGCAACGACCGCGAGCACACCCACGGCTGCCACGCTGATCGCCCTCTCGCTCGTAGCGGCAAGTGTCATCTCGTGTGCAAGCTGCGGGTTCATCGCATTTCCTCGTGGTGGGGATCTTCGGAGTTCGCCCGGCGGGCACCTCCACTGAAGCCAGTCTGCCCGCCCCCGAATGCTCGCAATGTCATACTTTGCTCCCGATTCGATCATCCGGAGGTCGGACAGCCCTCCGAGCTTTACGGCGGAGCTGGTCGCGTGTACCCGCCCCCCAGGAGGCGAGCCCTCACTCGAGCGAGCCGTCCCTGTCGACCCGCCCCCCATCGAGGGAGGCGCACCGAGACGATTTCACCCTGCTCATCTTCCGCGCAGCAGACTGCGGTTCGACCTGCCCGAGGGTCTCCCGACGTCCCGACACGGGGCCGAACGCCTCGGAGTCCCGTACTGTTGGCAATGATTTTCATTTCTGACTACTCCGGACGGTTTCACCATGCGCACCCGACCTCTCGCGGCCACCGCCGTTTGCACCGCCATCGTCTGCACTGCGTGCGCCGGCGGCAGCAGTACCGCAACCGGCGACGCGGCTGCTTCCCCCACCCCGGCTGCGCCGGCTGCCGCCGGCTGGCCCGCGGAGTCGAAGTCGGGCTGCGGTCAGTCACGCCCGCGCGCGACGATCTCGGACGCCGACTCCGGCAAGACGGTCGTTGTCGACATCAACAGCGGCAAGCAGGTCGGCGCCTTCGACCTGGCGGGCAAGGCCAAGCTCGCCTCCGCGGGCGGCGATCCACTGCTGGTGGCCACGCAGGGCGAGGCCGGCACGGTCCAGCTGATCGACAACGGCGTGCGCTGGATATCGCACGGCGACCACGACGACACGGCCCACGAGGCCCCGCGCGTGCTGGAAGGCAAGGGCGAGGGCAAGAAGCCCTCCCATGCGGTCGCCAAGGACGGCACACTGGCCGTGTTCTACGACGGCACGGGTGAGGTGGACCTGATCCCGGTCGGCAAGAAGGCCGTCGGCAAGCCGCTCGCGGTGGAGCGCACCCTCGCGTCGGGCGCACCCCACCACGGCGTGGCCGTCCCCATGGGCGAAGACACCCTGCTCACCTTTGCCGACGAGGACACGACCCAGAGTCTGCCGGGCGGCCTCCAGGTACTGGGCTCCGACGGCGCCAGGAAGCAGACGTTCACCGGGTGCCCGAAGCTGCACGGCGAGATCCCGCTCGGCAAGGACGCCGCGTTGTTCGGCTGCTCGGACGGGCTGGTCAAACTGTCGCGGGAGAGCGGCGTCTGGAAGGACACCAAGCTGCCGTACCCGGCGAAGGACGACGAGGCGCAGCGGGCCGGGACCTTCATCGGCGCCGAGGACGGCTCGGCGGTCATCGGCGACTGGGGCAAGCGGGCACTGCTGGTGATCGACCCCGCCGCCGGTGGCACCACGGAGGTGAAGTTGCCGGCCAGCCTGTCGGCCATGGCGTGGGACCCATTCTGGAACCGCGGCGTGATCGTCACCGACGACGGTCAGGTGCACACCCTCGACCCGAGGAATCCCAAGGAGTTGCACAGCCTGAACGTCCTCGACAAGCAGCCCCGGCCCGAGGGCAAGAAGGCACCCAAGCCCGCGATCGCGATCGGTGAGAACCGCGCCTACGTCACCGACCCGGGGAGCAATCAGTTGGTGGAAGTGGACCTCGGAGAGAGCGGTCCCCTCGCCAAGAAGCGCACCATGACCCTCGACTTCACCCCTGGCAGCATCGTGGTGGGCGGTCTGGACAGCGAACTCGACGAAGGCTGACGGGAACTGAGGAACGGATCATGAAGAGGACCCGGATGAGATACGTGCTCGGAGCCCTGGTGGCCGTGCTCGCGTCGGCGGCTTCGCTGACCGCCTGCGGCGCAGGCGGCAGCGCCCAGTCCCCCAGGCTGAATGTGGTCACCGGTTTCTACCCGTTGACGTTCATCACCGAGCGGGTCGGCGGGGACGCCGTTCGGGTCACCGACCTGACCTCACCGGGCGTCGAGGCCCACGACCTCGACCTGTCTCCGCAGCAGACGAGCATGCTCGGCTCGGCCGACTTGGTCGTCTACGCCGAGACGATGGCCCCCGTCGTGGACAAGGCGGTGGCGACCACCGAACCGAAGCGAACCCTGGAAGCCGGAGCCGTGGCAGGCCTGCGGCATACCGACAGCAAGGACTACGGCAAGGTCCCCGACCCGCACTTCTGGCTGGACCCGCTCCGGGTCGCCAAGGTCACCGAGGCCATAGGCGAGGAACTGGCCAGGGCCCAGCCCGAGCACGCCGAAGAGCACCGCGAACGTGCCCGGCGCCTCTGCGAGCAACTCACCACACTGGACGAAGAGTTCCGGGCCGGGCTGGCTTCCTGCGCGCGCAAGGATGTCGTCACCTCGCACGCGGCCTTCGGCTATCTCGCCTCGAGGTACGAGCTCAACCAGATCGCGATCAGTGGTGTCAGCCCGCAGGCCGAGCCATCCCCCGCCCGCATCCGGCAGATCCAGCAGGCCATCAAGGACAAGGAGATCACCACGGTCTTCTTCGAAACCCTCGCCACCCCGAAGATGGCCGAGACCCTGGCGACGGACCTCGGCCTCAAGACGGCGGTCCTCGACCCGGTGGAAGGTCTTGTGCCGGGCAGCGGCGAGGACTACCTCAGTCTCATGCGCGACAACCTCGCCGCTCTGCGCACCGCCCTCGACTGCCGCTGACGGAGCCCCTTCCACTACACCAGCGCCGAGTTCTGGGAGGAGATCCGCACGTCCGGCTGCATCGACACCACGTCCCAGGCGGCACGCCACCTGGACGGGCAGGCCAGCCGTGTGTGGCTCACGGACAGCCACGGACACGACAGCGGCCCACGCGACCCGGACCGAACCCTCGTCCGGATATCCGTCGCCCCGGTCCCGTCCCTCCTCTACCGGCCGCTGTGGCGCGAGCTGTGCGACAACCGCACCGCCGTGGACCAGGCCGGCGGCGACCCGGCAGCCTGGTACCTCACCCACCAGCCCATCACAGCCGAGCACTGGGGCACGGTGACCCGCATCGACACAGACGAAACGCTCCACAGCCACGGACCTCGCCGAGCAACCGGTCTCGGCATGGGCGACGATGCCCACCCCCACCCGGATCGCCGAAGCCGTCCGCCGCCTCGACCGGCTCAGGCCATCCGACCCGTTCCGCGCCTACCGGATCGACCAGCAGATCGCGACCCTGGAAGCCATCGTCGAACGGGGAGAATCACGACAAGGCCAACGAGCAGCATGGCGAAGGAACCCCCGATCGCCCAGCGGGCGCCTCCGCCGTGCACGGCGACCGCACGGCGCCCGGAGGACAGGCGACTTGCTGTACCCACCTCAAGAAGACCCCACCACAGCGCCCTCCTCCCCCACGCCCCGCGGCTACACGCACAACGACAAACCTTCACCGGGAAACGACAGCGGCCTTCACGACCAAAACGACAGCTCCCACAACTCCGCCAACCCCATCACCAGCACAAACGCCTCACACACCCAGTGCAGACGACTGATGCCGTCCACTGGAACTCCCACGACGCCCATCAACGGAGGACACCATACGATCGTATGACGGCGGCCCGAAGGACTCGATGACGAAGACGGTCAGGCACGCCGGCACCCCAGCACCGTTGCTATTCGGGAGCGTCGTGGCCTCCAGCCGGTCTCAGTCCCAGGTCGAAGTTCCAGCGGCCCTGGCCGTCTCGCAGAACAGTGATGCCTGGCGGGCATGGACCGCTGCCCTGCCGACCCTGGCCGAGGAGTTCTTGGACCGCTGGAGTCTGCGACTGGATGGGCCGCCCGTGCACGGGGCTGTCGCACTCGTACTGCCGGTACTCCAGGCAGACAGCTCGCCCGCGGTACTCAAGCTCCAGCCCGTTGACGAGGAAACGCGAGCCGAGCCGCTCGCCCTGCGCGTCTGGGGCGCCCACCACGCGGTCGGACTACTGAACACCGACCCCGACTCCGGGGCCATGCTTCTGGAACGTCTCGATGCCGCCCGATCCCTCGCGACGGTGCCCGACGGCACTGCGGCTCTCCAACACCTTTCGGAGCTGCTGAAGCAACTGGCCGCCGTTCCGGCCCCCGCCGGCTTGCGGCTCCTGTCCGACATCGCCCGAGCCATGCTCGACCGGGTCCCCACATACTCCCGCTCTCTTGCGGACCCCTCTGAGCGACGACTGCTGGCTACGTGCGCGGCTGCGATGAGGGAAATACTCGACGAGCCCGGCGACCGGCTGCTGCACTGGGATCTGCACTATGACAACGTTCTCGCCCCTCTTCCGTCCTCGCATGTCTCGGGTCGTGCTCCCTGGCTCGCCATCGACCCTAAACCCCTTGCTGGCGACCCCGGCTTCGAGCTGCTGCCCGCCTTGCGAAACCGGTGGGACGACATCATCGGCACCGCCAACATGCCCGGGGCCATACGGCATCGCTTCCACCTCATGACAGAAGTCGTCGGTCTGGACCGGGAGCGGGCCACCGGATGGACACTCGGCCGCGTCCTGCAGAACTGCCTCTGGGACATCGAGGACGGCGCGGTCACACTCCAGCCCGAGCACAAAGCAATCGCCCAAGCACTATTGGCCTCCTGACTCCTGCGGTCACGGGGCCAGCCAGCTCGAACTCCCCCACCCCGAGCCCGGCCCGGGCAGCTTTACGGTGCCGGGGTGAACTCCACGTCAGTGCCGCCGCAGCCGGCCGCGATCTCCAGCAGGCGGTCGCGCTCCGGCTCGTCGACCGCGAGGCCCCAGCGGAGCTTGGTCGCGGTCCGCTCGGCGCCGTACCGGCACAGCGGCGACCGCGGACGGCGGCAGCCATTCCGCCGGATCCTGATCGGCCTTCTGACGTTTTGAACGGGCCGTCACCGCAACCAGGCTGGCCTCCTGGCCGAGGTCGTTCGCGGAGACCTCACGTCACGCCGCAATCAGCTCGAGGACCCTGCTGGTGGGGAGCGTCATTCATACCGTGCTGTATTCCATTTGAGGGGCTCGCGGAACGCACTGAGAGAGCCCCGCTGCGCCTGATGCCTCCCATCGCCGCGTTACGGCGGATCCCGTGTCGCAAGGAGGGCACGGGATCTTGGTGCAACTGGGGCGGGGTTGTGACCGCTGCTAGCCTGCCGTCCATGATCAAGGGTGGCCTGGCAGGCCGAATACGCCGCATGGCAGGGGACAGCACGCCGGAGCGCGTGCTGATCGCCGCCAGTTTCACCAACCGGGTCGGCAACGGTCTGTTCAACGCGGCGTCGGCGCTCTATTTCACCTTGGTCGTAGGCCTGCCCGCGGTGCAGGTCGGCGCCGCGCTCACCATCGCCGGAGTGATCGGCCTGTGCGCGGGGATACCCGGAGGGCATCTCGCCGACCGGCGCGGGGCGCGCACGATCATGATGCTGGCCCTTACGATCCAGGCGATGTCGATGGCGGCCCTCGTCCTCGTCGATAGCTGGGCCGCACTCACGATCATCGCGACGGTCGACCAGATCGCCGCGGCGGCGGGTGGAGCGGCCTGGGGCGCTCTGGTGGTCCGGGTCGGGGGCGATCGCCCGGCCCTGTTCCGTGCCAAGCTGCGCACCTTCGTCAACCTGGGCGTCGTCCTGGGAACGGTGGGTGCGGGACTGGCGCTGGCCGCGGACACCCGCGGCGCCTATGTCACGCTGATCCTCGGCAACGCGGCGAGCTTCGCCTTGTGCGCGGTGCTGCTGCTCCTGCTGCCCCGCTATCCGGTACTGCCAGCGCCGCCGCAGCAGCGGCGCTGGCTCGCCTTCACGGATCGTCCCTTCCTGGCGTTCACCGCCCTCTACGGGGCCATGGGACTGCAGTACCCGGTGGTCTCGCTGCTCCTGCCGATCTGGATCTCCGCACACACCGAAGCGCCGCGCTGGACGGTGGCCGCGCTGTTCGCCGTCAACTCCCTCTTCTGTGTGCTGATGCAGACCAGGATCGGCTCGCGTATCGAGACCATGCACGACGGCGGCCGGGCGTTTCGCACCGCGGGGCTGCTCTTCCTCGTCAGCTGCCCGATGATTGCGTTCGCGGCGTACACCCCGGTCTGGGCGGCAGCGGGGCTGGTCCTGGCCGCGATCTTCGTCCACAGCCTGGGAGAGGTATGGGAGTCCTCGGCGGGCTTCGCCCTGGGCTTCGGTCTGGCCCCCGACCATGCCCAGGGCCAGTACCAAGGTGTCCTCGGCCTCGGCTTCAACGCGGGCCAGGCTCTTGCCCCCGCGATTCTCACCACCGTGGTGCTCGGCCTCGGCACGACGGGCTGGCTGCTGCTGGCGTTGTTCTTCGCGGCACTGGGCGCTGCTGGCCCCTCTCTTGCCCGCTGGGGCATGCGGACCCGGCAGCAGCAGGGCGTTGCCGCGGAAGTGACAGGGTGACCAGGTAGTACGGTGCCCTCCGGCGGGTTCATCGCGCGGCGCGCGAAATCGACCACCGTGTGCGGGATCTCGTCCAGCTTCGGGAAACCCCCCATGCACTGGTACGACTTCAGCACCAGCAACTGTGCGAGCACAAGCTCGTCGCAGTACGATCTGTAGCCCAATCGACCTCGTCACGGTTCGGTTGTGCGGGCTTCAAGGTATGCGGTCCAGTCGGTTGCCGGTCCGGTCCTCGACCGCGAGCGGGAGCGCGGAGACCGCGTCCCCGATCGGCAACACCTGCGGCACGGTCGCGCGTTCCTCGGCCGCGTGCGCGGTGGTGGCAGGCAGGGCAGCGGCCGCGATCGCGGTCGCTCGGGGCTGCGACCCGCAGCCCCCGCATCAACCGCCGAAGCCTTCTCCACCTCACTGCGGGCAAGCACCTGCCTCCGGAGCCGGTGACACCGCGTCCCCCCGGCCGTGCGATCGACGGTCACCTCACACACGAGGTTCGCTCGCCAAGGAAGCCCGAACGCCTGAGTTCTAATGAGCGGCGCCGTCCAGCAGATGTGTCCCCTCGGGCGCGCCTTGCCGCCTGTCGTCCTTCGTCTTCCTGCGGAGACCCGGGGGGCCTGGGCCTGCGGATCGAGTCCGGCAGGTAGCACCGTCCTCGTCCAGGTCGGCCAGGACCGGGCGGGGCCGTGCCCGTCCGGCCGGGCGCAGCTCCGTACCGAGCTTTGACTTGTCGTGTTCCGTGCTTGCCTCGAAATCACCTGCCCCTCCTCTCTCCCTCTGCGTAATGTCACATGGCATGCTGACCTTCCGCCGTGCGGCCCTCATCGCCGCCCTGCTCGGCGTCACCACGGTCCTGCCTCCCGCGGGCGCCCACGCCGCCGCCCCACCCCCCTGCGGAGCCGAGGCTGCCTCGCCCGCCACCGGTCCCGCCGCCGAGCCTTCGGCTAACCCCTCCGCCGCCCGTGACCCCGAGCAGGCGCGCCTCGCCGATCCGCGGACCGCCGCATTCGCGGAGCGTGCCGCGTTCGGCGAGTTCGTACGCCGCTTCCCGGTCGCGCTCTGCTCCGCGCGCGACGCCGCCGAGGCGGGCCGGCTCCTCGACGCCTGGGGTGAGGCGCTGTGGCAGGCCGCCGTGAACCGGGCGCAAGGGCGCCGCCCCGGCGGGGACCTGGCGGCCGGAGACGACCGCCCGCTGTACTGGACCCGACTGCGGATGACTGTCCAACTGGCCGACTGGAAGCCGGGGTTCCCGGTCGACCGCTCTGCCCTGCGCACCCGTTTCGAGGACGCGTCGCGGGGTCTGATCACCAACGAATTCCGCGGCACCCCAGGCGTGCGGCGCCTGTTCGTCAGCGGATTCGACCCCTTCGGCCTGGACACCGAACTGCGCCGGGCCAATCCCTCCGGCTCAGCGGTACTCCAGCTCAACGGACGCCGCCTCACGCTCGCCGACGGCACCCCCGTGGAGATCCGGGCCGTGGTCCTCCCCGTGCGCTACGCCGACTTCGACGCCGGGATCGTGGAGCGCGCGTACGGTCCCCGTCTCGCGGCGGGTCCGCGTGCCGCCGACATGATCACCAGCATCAGCCAGGGCTACCCTGGAATCTTCACACTGGAGGCTTGGGCCGGACGCGCCCGCTCGGCCGACCCGTACCCGGACAACGCCGACGCGCTCTCGGGGGGCACGTACGCACACCCCGTCACGGCGCCGGGCCTCGGCCCGGGAGCGGAGTTCCTGCGGACCACCCTCCCCACCGACGCCATGACCGCCGTCCAGAGCCCGTACCCGGTGCTGCTGAACACCGAGGTCAGTGAGATCCCCGCGGGTCAAGACAGCCCCGTGGACCGCGCCGACGGGCCGACCTCCGGCTCCCGCGCCGTTGCGGGCGGAGGCGGCGGCTACCTCTCCAACGAGGTCGCCTACCGCTCCAACCGGCTCCGGACGGAACTGAGCCCCCGCCTGCCCGGCGGCCACCTGCACACGCCCGTGCTCACGGGGCTGCCCGCCGAGCCGAACCAGCTGACCGGCGCCGCGTTCGAGCAGAACGAGAGCGCCATCGCCTCGGAGGTCCTGGAGGTGTTGCGGCATTCTGCCCCCGCGGGACCGTGCCCCGCCGTTCCCGGCCGTCAGCCTGGTGGGGATGCGTGTCGCGATACGGACTGAGATGTTGCTGTCGGTGGTGCTGGTGGCGGTGACCTCGCTGAGTACGGCGACGGGGTGGTGGATCGTGCCCGCAGCCACCTGGGGAGAGAAACCTGCCAGGTGGTCGGGGCTGCAGCCGTAGCAGAAGTCGGACCAGGGCACCGGGGCGCGAAGGCCGGGGGTTCTTGGCCGGGGGCTTCCGCGGGTGCGGGCCGTGCATCCGGAAGAGTGAGGGAACCGCTGCCCGGATGGGCAACTCCGCATCGTCGCGGAGCCGGTCCGGGAAGGCGCTCCGCTGTCCACGCTTTGAGCGCGACAAGGCCTCTGCGCCCGACTGTCGGGCGGGTACCGGATTGCCGTGATCGGTCGCGCTCCGGTGCTGGATACCGTCAGAGACGGAGGCGGCGTACACGGGTCGAGCCTCGTCGTACTGGTCACAGGAACACCGGTCCGCAGGGCCGTGCTCGGGCAGGTTCCGCAGGCCGGTTGTGGTGATCGGGATCTTTGGGGGCGGCGACGAGTGGGGAGCCAGGCAACCGGATCCCGCTCCGTTCGAGGGAACCCGAGGTCGCCTCACAACGATGTCAGATGCCCAGGCTGGGACGTGTCTTCACCCGGCCCTCTCGCCTCCCGCGTGCACCCCCGACGGGAGCGGGTCGGGGATCGTGGGGGCCATGGCATCAGTGGAAAAGTTTTGGGTGGCCGCGGTGCGTGTTCACGAGCGGTGATCATCGGCAGGCTCCGACCGGCATGACGGTAGGCGTGTGGTGATTCCGACACCGGCCGGCGGGGACGGGCGGGATGTGCGTGTGGTGGTGGTCGGGGCGGGGTTTTCGGGTCTCGGCGCCACCATCCGGCTGCGCCGGGCGGGGTTCGGCGATGTGCTGGTGCTGGAGAAGGGTTCGCAGCTGGGCGGTACCGATGCGAGCGGCGTCGTGCCTGTGCGGGACTCCAGTACCGGCATCGCCCAGATCAGCGGTGAAGTCGGCATCAGGGCCTGGAACTATTGCATCGACGCGGGCTACACGACAGAAGAGGTACTCAATTCCTCCGTCGCCGCGGGCATATGGAAGATGTGGCACAAGCTGAACCAGGAGAACCCGCACAGTCACACCACCGTCCCCCTCATCCACATCTGGGGAGCCGGCGGCAAGCCCGGCGGTAGCAACCTTCCGGGCGGGGAAAAGGTGCTTCGGACCCCGCAGCTCAACTACACCCAGGAGGAGACTTTCGAGATCTTGCGCCGGTACCAGGGGTGGGGAGACATGGCCGAGGCGCATGCCCAGACGCGGATGCCCCTCTACCAGCTGTTCGAGAAGTACGACCTCTTCATGCGCGGACTGTGAGGCTCAATGATGCTCAAGGCGGCCTCGGGCTCGACCTCGGGGCATGACCCCGTCGCCCTGCTCTTCGTCATCCTGTTCTGCTTCGTCGCCCTGGCCGCCTGCGGTGTGTACCTCATCGCCGCGACCACCCGGCGGGGCGGCCTGGCGGCCACGGTCTGGGGCCCGTGGCGGGACGTGGCCCTGCTCTGCGCGTGCGGAACCCTCACTTTCTACCTATGGGGGTGCCTGCACCTCCTGTTCCTGGACGAGACCCGCCAGTTCGCGGCCTGTCTGGAAGCGGGCGGATCGCAGAAGGCGGCGCGCGTGGACGCGTTCGAGGGGGATTTTGTCCCCCTGCGCCTCCTGTGCCACATCGACAAAGGCGGAAGCTACTCCGCGGGCGTACCGGGCTACGTCAATCCGGTCGTCGCCGTCACGATGATCGGTGCCGTGGCCACGGGCGCCCTTGCCGCGGCCAAACGTACTCAGTTCAAGAAGAAGCCCCCGATGAAGGGAAATGAGCGTTGAACCAGCTGGACGTGTCACGTCGTGCGGCCCTGGGGCGGGCAGGCGGTCTCCTCGCCGTCGCGGGTCTCGGAGCGATGCCCGGATCCGCTCTGCTCGTCACACCCGCGTACGCCGACCCGTCCCCCAAAGTTCCGGAACGGGACGACAATCAGAAGACGCTGCGGCGGCTCAAGGAGGAGCAGGACAAGATCTTCACCGGCAAGCCGAGCCCGAATGGCTGGGAGGTGACTCCTCCCCGCCATAGATGACGGGGTTTCCTGTTACGCCGTGTTGGCGTTGCAGCGGGCCAGCCCGGCCCGGTTCAAGACGTTGATCGCGCCCACGGTGTCTGCGTGCGCGGTGTGGCCGCATGAGACGCAGTGGAACTTCTCCTGTGTGGGACGGTTTGCCTTCGCGGTGTGCCCGCATGGGGGACATGCGCGGGAGGTGTTGCGGGGGTCTACCGCGACGATTTTCCGGCCGGCGCTTTCAGCCTTGCTGGTGAGGATCGCGAGGAACACCCCCCAACCCGCATCGTGGATCGACTTGTTCAGTCCGGCCTTGGCGGTGGCCCCGTTGGACAGGAAGCTGTCCGCGTTGTCGGGGTCGGGCTTCGGCTTGGGGGCCCGCACCATGTTGGCGATCGACAGCTTCTCGTGCGCTATCGCGTCGTGGACGCGGACGAGCTGGAGTGCGGTCTTGTGCGCGTGGTCGAGCCGCTGGCGCCGTACCTTTGCGTGCAGCTCGGCGACTTTCCCGACGGCGGCGCGATGCTTCTTGCTCCGCTTGTCGCGGCGGACGCGGGGGAAGACGGCGAGTGCCCGCTGCGCCTTCGCCAGAGCTTGGGCGTTGACCTGGCCGTGGCGCGGGTTGGGGACGAACTCGCCGTTGGAGTCGGCCAGGAAGTTGGCGATCCCGACGTCGATCCCGACGGCGGAGCCCGTCGCGGGCAGTGGCTCGGGCTGGGGCTGGTCGGTGGTCAAAACCACGTACCAGCGCTTGCCCTCGCGCTTGAGCGACACGGTCTTGACCTTGCCGGCCACCGGCCGGTGCTGGTGGACCTTGACATGTCCCACGCCCTGGAAGCGGACGCGGGTCGCGCGGTGTGGGAGGGAGTCCCACCGGCAGCCGTCTCCGTCCTTGGGGAAGTCGACGGTGTCGAACCAGTTCACCCCGCGAAAGCGCGGGTATCCCGGCGTGTGGCCGGACTTGACGCGGCGGAAGAACGCGGCGAACGCCTTGTCGAGACGGCGCAAGGTGGCCTGCTGGCTGGAGAACGACCACCGGCCGTGACGCTCGAGGTCGAAGGCCCGGATGTCCTTGAGCTGCGCGGACTGCGTCCCGTACTTGATGCTCGTTCTCGAGGCGTGACGGTAGGCGTCGCGGCGTTCTTGCAATGCGCCGTTGTAGAGCGAGCAGTGATCGCGCAGCATCTCGCCGAGTGCGATCGCCTGACCCGTGGTGGGTCGCATGAGGAACTTGTACGCACGGATCATCCGGCCCACCCCCCCTTCGACGAGTCAACGCGATCATACTACGCTTGGCGTATGTCACCACGCTGGGCACCAGATCCCGACATCCGCAGGGGAAACCACGTCGTCCACAACCTGCACGTCCACTTGGTGTTCGTCACCAAGTTGCGACGCGGCATCTTCGATGACGCCATGCTGACGCGTTGCGAAGAGATCATGCGGGACGTGTGCGTCAGCTTCGGAGCAGAGCTACGGGAGTTCAACGGGGAAGGCGACCACGTCCACCTTCTGGTGCACTACCCGCCGAAGATCGCTGTCTCCAAGCTGGTCAACAGCTTGAAGGGCGTCAGCTCCCGCTACCTGCGCGCGGAATACACCGACCGAATCAACCTCATCGGAACGGGGTCGGTTTTCTGGGCACCCTCCTACTTCGCAGGGTCCTGCGGCGGCGCACCACTCGCCACCGTCAGGGAGTACATCGAGAACCAGAAACGGCCGACCTGACCGTCACCACGCAGGCGCAGAGCACTCTGGCGCATCGCGCCTCCGAGCCAAGGACCGCATTCCCGCCCGGCCTGAAGGCCTGGATCCCCAGCGAAGATCAGGGGGATGGGGATGATGCCGGACCCGCTGCTTCGTCGCCACGGGCTTTCGGCTGCGGGGTTGGGCTCGGAGCGGGCCCGCTACCTGGGCAGTTTCGAAGTGCGCTCCGGCAGGCAGTGCTGATGTAGCGCATGGCGGTCGGAGCGGGTCGGCGCGTTCGGCCGCCTCACTAAGGATACGGAACGCCCGTGCTCAGCGGATCTTGGGAAAGCCTTGTCGGGGTGGGCTGCCGCACCGCATCAAATACCCCGACGACGCCAACAACCGACATCCCAGACCACCCCTCCTCAACTCGGGAAACCAGCTATCTAAGCGGCATTGCTGCCCAACCCGGAACGGTTCACGATGACCCTCCTTCTCAGGCAGGACAAAGCCGTCGGTGTACGTATTCCGACGGCCGGCAGAGCGCTCGAACAACCGCATTGGTCACGACGAAGTACCCCGGGCTCGCCCAGCCGTCTTCCTTACTCACGAGCCCCGGACCGTCCCCGCGGTAGTAGCGGCGCAACAGGCGGCGCCGCAACGGAGTCCCAGCGACCAACAGAACCGGAGCGACGACGATTGCACCGGCCGTCACGGCGAACCGGACTGCCTGGATCCCGACGACGTTCTCTATCCGCATTGCTCCAGTCTGCCGATCAGAAGAGACTCGTTCCCCCGCTCTCACGGAATGTGTTCCAGAACCCCGATCTCACCTACGCAGCCAAGACGCCCTCAGCCTCTCGCCCAGGTGGGGGGAGGCGCGGTGTGGCGGGCGTGGCCATTCCGCCTCGGCGTGTGCCAATGATCAGATGACCGGGACCTCTGTCTTCGCCCGACTCCGCCGACACGCCCATCGGCGTGCCGCGCGGCGCCGCCTGCGGAACCGGCGCCGTCACGCCGCAGGTCCGGGATCCGGCGGCGGCCCGTCCTCCCGCCTTTCCCTGCTGATCCTGAGCCTGCCGGGGCTGGCTGCCGTGGCCGCGCTGCTCTTCACCTGGCTCCAGGTAAGCCAGAGCGGAAAGGAGCTGCGGATCGCCGAGGAGGGACAGATCACCAACCGCTTCAACGTGGCCATCGGCAACCTGGGATCGAGCTCCGTGGATGTGCGGCTGGGCGGCATCTACGCGCTGCAACGGATCATGAACGACTCGCCGCGCGACCAGGCCACCGTCGTGTCGGTGCTCTCCGCCTACGTCCGCCGACACGCTCCCGTGCCTACGCCCGCACCGATGGCCGATATCAGCGCGGCCATGAACGTGCTGGTGCGGCGCCGCCCGGAAGGCGACAAAGGGGTGGTGGAACTGGACCTGAGCCACACCGATCTGCGGAGCTGGAAACCCTCACTTCCCTACAAGGAGGCAACCATCCACCTGCAGGGAACGGTTCTCACAGGGGCGGATCTGAGCGATGTCAACCTGACCGGCGCAGATCTCTCCGAAGCCAGCCTGGACAAGGTGAACCTCAGCCGAGCAGATCTTTCCTTCGCGAGCCTCACCGGGGCGGCTCTCGACGAGGCACAACTGCGCGACACAGGATTCTGGGACGCGGACCTCACCGGCGCCGTCCTCTGTGCCGTGCGCACCGGGTGCGCGGACCTGACGGGGACAGACTTCATGAGTGCGGATCTGACCCGCGTTAACAGTGAGGGGGCGGATCTCAGGAAGGCGACGTTCTGCGGCGAATTCTTCGTGAGTCCCGTCGACAGCACCCAGGAACCGAAGGCCACGCCCACGTGTGCCACCCTGCGCGGCATCAAACTCGGCAGGGCCAACCTCTCGGGATTAGACCTGGCCGGGGCGGACCTGACCGAGGCGGACCTCACCAACGCCGACCTCACAAGAGCCCACCTCACCAAGGCCAACCTCTCCAAGACCGACCTGACAGGTGCGAACCTCACGGGCGCCGACCTCACAGGCGCCGAGCTCGGCGGCGCCACGCTCAAAGGGGTGCGGGGTCTCCCACCCTCCCTGCGCTAGCTGCCCCGTCGTCAGGGGCGGTCGTCAGCAGTGCCCAACCAGACCCAGACAGGTCACCCCGGCTTTGACGGCGCCCGAGAGGATCTCCCCGCGTACGGCCAGTTGCGAATGTGACTTCCGTACCACCTTCGGGGGGCGTCAACCGGCGCTGGTTCGGGGTTGGGCTCGGAATGCCTTCCGGAGGAGGAGCTCGCCGAACTCGGCAGGGTGCGTCGTCAGACCGGTGTGCCCGCCAGGGAAGTGCAGGAGTTCCCTGTCGAGGCGCTCGGCCAGGAAGGCGGCCGGACGGTAGGGCAGCTCGCCGCGTGAGTCCTGGCCGCAGGCGAGCACGAATCGGTCGGCCAGTGCCTCCAGCCGGTGGATGTCCGGAGCGTAGGACATGAAGCTTGGCACGATGCGCCCGACGAAGTAGGGCAGGTTGGCCATCGTCCGCTCGGCCCGGGCCGCTGCCTGCGGTGGCAGCTTGAGTTCGTCCATCGGCTGAGTGGTGTCGCCGTCCGTCTTCATACCGGCGGCGAACACGGCCATCGCCGGCAGGAGCCCCTCGGAGCGGAAGGTCTCCTGCACGCGCGCGATGAGCGCGCGATGTTCGAGGGCGTCCGGCAGGACCTCCACCAGCGGCGGTTCGTGCGCCACGAGACGCTCGATGCGTTCGGGGTGGGCGGTAAGCAGGTGCAGGGCGGTGATGGCGCCCGAGCTGGAGCCGAACACACGGGCTGGCTCGCCGGGCGACAGCAGGTCCATGATCCGCAACGCGTCGTCGGCGTGCTCGGCCACGTGCTGCTCGGCCTCGGGGTCGTCCAGCTTGCTTCGGGACATGCCGCGCGGGTCGTAGGCCGCGACGGTGTATTCGGCGGCCAGGTCGTCGGCGATGCCGTCAAATGATGCTGCGCCGCCAGCCCCTCCGGGGATCAGCAGCAGGAGCGGGCCCTGGCCACGCACTTCGTAGTGCAGGTTCGCACCGTTCACGCGCAGGCTGCCGATGGTCGGGGCGTTCATGAGGAGTCTCCTTCTCGGGACGGGGGCCAGTGCTCCAGGAGGGCGTGCAGGGCGTCGAGGGCGCGGATCCAGGAGCGCTGCGGTGAACGCTCGTGTGCGAACCCTCCCGTGGCCTCCAAGGCGACGAATCCGTGGAACGTGCTGCGCAGCAACCGGACCGCGTCGGTCAGGTCGGGTTCGGCCAGCCCGTAGCCGCGCAACATGGCGTAGGTCAGCTCGACTGCGCGCCGCGGTCCGGGAGCCTTTGCCGCCAGCTCAGGGTCGATCTGGATCGGGGTCTGCGTCGCCGTGTAGCGGCCGGGATGCTCGCGGGCGTATTCCCGCCAGGCGTTGGCGAACGCGACCAGCGCGTCCTTGCCCGCCCGCCCGGAGGTCGCCTCCGCGATACGGATGGTCTTCTCGTCCGCTGCCAGCAGTGCGATTCGTCCGCGCAGATCTTCAAGACCGCGGACGTGCGTGTAGAGGCTTGCGTCCTTCACGCCAAGCCGCCGCGCCAACTGCGACATCGTCACCTGGTCGAGTCCGACCTCGTCCGCCAACTCGGCGCCCGCGATCGTCACCCGCTCCGCCGTCAGCCCTGCCCGCGCCATGCACCCTCCCCATTGCCCTAGTAACCCTAGTTTTAAACTAGAGGCCCTAGGAATAGCAAGCAGGAGGCATCACTCACGCCGCCACTGCCCTGTGGGTGGCTCACCCTGCCCTTGACGCTCGGCGTGCATTGCCACCGGGGCTCCGCCATGCCGATCACCCACTGCGACAATCGCGGCCAGATAGCTCCCCGCCAAGTGGCCGCCAGCTGGGAAGCAGAACTGGCCAGCGACAGGCTCGCAGCCAGTCCTCCCGAAGCCCTGCCAGCCGGCTGGCGCGCCCACCCGCTCCTCCGCCACGACCAAGCACACACCCGCACTTCACCCCCGCCACACCTCCATTCACACCGCCCGCCGCGACGGCTCACCCCCGACCGGCTCACCGCACCCGCCCTACGGCGCGGGGCCGGACTTCACCTCGGCGCCGTGACCGCGGCGAGCACGGCGTCGTCACGGTCTCGCTCGAGGCCGCGGGAGAAGGCGTGCAGGTGTGGCAGGTCGGTGGTGCGAACCTGGCTGATCCAGTGAGCAACTGCGTCGGCGTTCTCGGTCCGGGGCTTCAGGAGGGGGGCGAAAGCCCGGATGGTGGTGGCCAGGTGGGTCATCTCGGGGCAGGCGGCGGTCAGCCGGTCCAGAGGGTCGCGATGTGTTCGGTCTCGAGGTTTTCGGGCCCGGTCAGAAGCGTCCGGACGAGTCCGCGCGGGGAGATGTGGCTGCGGTCGGCGTCCGCGCGGCCTTGGTTGGACAAGAAGTAGACTTGTCTTTTGCAAGTACACTCTTCCAATGGGGTTTTGAGTTAGGATCTGCATCATGGTGACTCGTGAGTACGGCCAGTTCTGCGGGCTTGCTCGCGCCTTGGAGATGGTCGGCGAGCGGTGGACCATGCTGATCGTCCGCAACCTGCTGACCGGACCTCTCCGCTACACCGACCTGCGCAACGGCCTTCCGGCCATCCCCACCAACATCCTGTCGAGCCGCCTCAAACAGCTTGAGGAGGGCGGCTTGGCCACCCGTCGCGCGCTGCCGCACCCCCATCGCGCAGTCGTCTACGAGCTCACCGACTACGGACGTGACCTCGAACCGGCCCTCATCGCGCTGGGGCGCTGGGGCGCACGGACGATGAGCCAGCCCCGCCCCGGCGAGGTCATCACCGCCGAGTCGTTGGCCATGTCCTTGCGCACCACATACCGGCCGGATGCCGCCGAAGGAGCCACCATCGGCTATGAGATCCGCATGGGCGATTTCACTCTCCAGCTGCAGATCACGGATGGGGCACTGGCCGTCGGCATCGGGCAGCATCCAGCCCCCGACCTGGTCATGGAGCGGCTCACCGGCCATGCGATCCGTGACCTGATGAGCGGAGGCAGATCAGCGGACGAGGTGCTCGCCGACGGCAGCGTGCGCGTGGAAGGCGATCCGGCACTGCTCCGCCGGTTCGCCGAGATGTTCCGCTTCTGAGCCGCCTCGATGCGCCGCGCCTGTACCAGGGGCACGCCAAGGCACCCGACCTGCTGATCACCCGAAGGGCCAACTGATGGAATGGACAGAGCGCACCGTACTGCGCGACCGGGTCCGGCTCTCCTGCCGTGACTGGGGCGGCAAAGGGCCAGCGGTGGTCATGCTCCACGGACTCGCCGGCCACGCGGGCGAATGGGACGCCACGGCCCGGAACCTGAGTGATCGGTACCGGGTCATCGCCGTCGACCAGCGCGGCCACGGGACCAGCGAGCGTTACCCCCATGACCGCTCACGCGCCGCATACGTCGCAGACGTCGTCGCCGTCCTTGATCAGCTGGAACTCCGGCGGCCCGTACTCGTGGGCCAGTCCCTCGGCGGCCACACGGCCATGCTCACCGCCGCCGCGCACCCCGATCTCGTCCGTGCGCTCGTTCTGGTCGAAGCCGGTCCCGGCGGATCGAGCCCGGAGGCCGTCGCCGAGATCGGCTCATGGTTCGACTCGTGGCCGACGCCCTTCCCGTCGAGAGAGGCGGCCGTGGAGTTCCTCGGCGGCGGCCCGGTCGGCGAGGGCTGGGCCGCCGGACTGGAGCAACGCGACAGCGGATGGTACCCCCGCTTCGACCGTCACGTGATGGTCGACTCTCTGTCCGAGAACGCCCAACGGACCTACTGGGGCGAGTGGGCCGACGTCACCTGCCCGACTCTGGTCGTACTCGGCCAATCCGGCATCATCACGCCGGAGGAATCCGCAAAGATGCTTCAGCAGCGCCCGGGGACCGTGGCCCTGAGCGTCCGGGGAACGGGGCACGACCTCCACTTGGAACAGCCCGACGCCCTGCGAGAAGCCCTTCAGCGGTTCCTCCGGGACATCACCGGACCTTCTGCCTGCAAGCAAACGTGACCCAAGGCATCCAGCTGCGGCACATGGACGTGTCGGCAAACGAAGGCCCCCGATCTCGTGGAGCAGGACAGTCCACCAGACCTTCACGGCACATCCCGTCGGGCGGGCGCTTGCGGCGACGTCGCCGCCCGCCCGGCGAACACCGTAATGCGAACGCGAACAGCAGTGAATAGCTTACCAGTTCCTCTGTTCCGTCGGTAACTTAACCGCTGTCTGTGATCGACTGCGGGGCCGGGTTACGGCCGAGTAGGCGCCTCCGCCGCCCGGCAAGCTGGGGCCGGTGCTTGAGACGCTGGTCGTGGCCTTGGTCCCTGGCGGCGCCGTGACCGCGTTCTCCGTGGCGGTCCTCGCCTGGCTGCGGACGCGACGTGGCGACGTGCGGGTCAAACTGACGCTTCCGGGGCGTCGCTCGCTGGAGCTGACTGCCCGGCACGTCTCCGGGCTGGACGCCGAAACGCTGCGCCGGCAGGTTGCCGACATGGCGGACGCTTTGACCAAGGAAGGCGCGGAGGGCGAGGTCGAGGCGATCACGGAGACCGCCGAGGGCGGGAACGGTGGCGAGGCAGGCGGAACCGGTCGGCGTGATCTCCGGTGACCAGCCTGTCCGGACCCGGTGTACGCGTCCTGCTCATCGCCACGTCCACTCCGCACCTGCCCTCCGTGCCCTCGGTGGCGCGCACGTTCGAGGACCTGCGGACGGTGTTCACCGAACGGTGCGGGGTCCACCTGGACCGGTTGCGCCTGCTGCTCGATCCACCCGACGCGCGGTCCATGGCAGAGGCAGTCGCGGAGGAGGGACAGCGGGCGGACACCGTCCTGCTGGTCATTTCGTCGGGCATCGTCTGCTGGGCCCGGGCGGGGAGCTCCATCTGGCGGCCAGTGGGACCGATCGGCTGACGCCCGGCATGGCGGGGCATCAGGCGCTGTCGTTCACAGCGCTGCGGCAGGCCCTCGAAGTCAGCCGGGCTGCATCGGTCGTCCTCGTTCTCGACTACTGCTTCTCGGGGCGTGTCTCGTGGCACGTCGCGCGGAGGGTGTCGGCGCCAGTACACCAAACGGGTGAGTGATCGTTTCTGGTGAGCGCCGTATGCGTTTGCAGTCTGCGGACAGGCATGTCCCCGCAGAGGAAGAAGGGCACGGGTGGATGACCGAGGCTGATGCCGAGGCGGAGCGCGTCCTGCGGGAGTTGGAGCCGGTGGTGGAGCGACTCCTCGAACGGCACCTGGCCGCCGCCCGTGACTGGTTCCCTCACCAGTACGTGCCGTGGAGTGCGGCACACGACTACGACGGCCCACTGGACGGCACGGCCTGGTCACCGGAGCAGACAGCACTGCCTCAGGCCGTACGGGACGTGCTGGTGGTCAATCTGCTGACCGAGGACAACCTGCCCAGCTACCACTTCGAGATCGCCACCCGGTTCGGACGGGACGGTGCCTGGGGCACCTGGGTACACCGGTGGACGGCCGAGGAGGACCGGCACGCCTCGGTCCTGCGCGCGTACGTCCACGCCCGCCGCGTCGTGGACCCCGTCGCCCTTGAAAATCTACGGATGCGGCACGTCGGCACCGGTTACCGCTCCGGTGCGACCACGCCTCTGCACGCGCTGGCCTACGTCACCGTCCAGGAACTGGCGACTCGGCAGGCCCACCGGAACGCCGGGGCAGCCTGTGGGGACCGGGCCGGGGAGCAGCTGATGGCGCGGATCGCGGCTGATGAGAACCTGCACATGCTCTTCTACCGGGACCTGTTCGCCGACGCGCTCGCCCTGTACCCCGGCGCAGCACTCGCCGCCTTGGCCGATGTCCTCGAACACTTCGAGATGCCCGGTGCGACGATCCCTGGCTTCCGGAGACGCGCGGCGCGCATCGCGGCATCCGGCATCTACAACCTGGACGTCCACCTCGATCACGTGGTGGCCCCCCTTGTACGGGCGCTGAAGGTCACCTCTCTAGCCGGCCTCGACACGGTCGGCGAGCAGGCGCAGGAACGCTTGGGTGCGCATGTGGAGCAGCTCACCGTACGGGCGGCCCGAGCTCGGGAACTGTTCGAGCGCTTGGAGGCCACGAGTCGTTCATCGGAACGAAGACCGGAGGTGAGTGCAGCGGACCTCGCACAGTAGAAAACTTTCGCAGGAGGAACCAGACATGACCCACGCCGCATCCAACGCCCTTCCCGAGCAACTTGCAGCCCTCGTCAACGAGCAGTTGGGCGGCGAGGCACAGGCCCGGCACCTCACGCCGGACCTCACCTTCGAGAGTCTCGGCATGGACTCCCTGGCCCTGATGGAACTGGTCGTGGCGGCGGAGGAGCGATTTGGGATCGTGCCCTCCGAAGAGGCTATGGACCTGGCCCCGTCCGCCACTCTCGCCGACGCCGCCCGTGCCTTCGCCGATGTCCGCTGACGTCGCCATCACCGGACTCGGGCTCGTCACCCCGGCTGGGCACACGCCTGAGGAGAACTGGGCGGCTCTGTGCCGGGGCCGGTCGCTGGCCGCCCGGGACCCCGAACTCGCCGGTCTACCTGTTGACTTCTCCTGCCAGGTGACCGGACTCGACGCCGCGCCGGGGCTCGGCCCGCCGCTGGCCCGGCGGGTGGGACGGTTCATCCAGTTCGCTCTCCTCGCCGCCCGCCGGGCAGTCATCGACGCCGGTCTGCCCACGGACGTCGGACTCGGCGAACGGGTCGGGGTCGTGCTCGGCGTCGGATCGAACTGCCTGAGCACATACATCACCGAGTTCGGCCATCTCGGCGCGGACCGGCCGGTGCGCGTCTCGCCGCTCGCGCTGCCGCGCAGCGTGCCGAGCATGGCCGCCGGTGAGGTCGCCATGGACCTCGGCGCCCAGGGCCCCAACTTCACCACCGCGAGCGCCTGCGCGTCGGGGGCGACCGCGATCGGGGTGGCACGCGATCTGCTGCGGTCGGGAACCTGCGACATTGTGCTGGCGGGCGGCAGTGAATCGGGCCGTTCCCGTATGACGGCCACCTGCTTCACCCGGATGCGCGCGCTGTCGCCGCGCCGCGACGAACCCGAGCTGGTCAGCAGGCCGTTCGACGTGGCTCGGGACGGGTTCGTCCTCGGTGAGGGCGCGGCCGTCCTCGTATTGGAACGGGCCGCCGACGCCCGCGCCCGGCAGGCCGAGGTACTGGCCCTGCTGCGCGGGTACGGTGCGGGTTCCGATGCCTATCATCCCGTCGCCCCGCATCCACGGGGTGACGGCGCCGTCCGCGCCATCGTGGCCGCCCTCAAGGACGCGGGGTGCAGCCCTCACGAGGTGGGACACGTACAGGCGCACGGCACTTCCACCCGGCTTGGCGACAGGGCGGAAGCCGCAGCCCTGGCGCGCGTCTTCGGCGACGCCACGCCTCCAGTCACGGCGTCCAAGGGGGTGATCGGACACTCCCTGGGGGCGGCGGGCGCCATCCAGGCGGCGTACACGGTTCTCGCGTTACGCCACGGAACGGTCCCGCCCATCGCGAACTTCCAGCAGCAGGACGGCGAGCACATGCTGGACATCGTGACCGGGGCGCCTCGTCCGGTCACCACCAACACGGCCGTCAGCTGCGCCTTCGGTTTCGGCGGGCAGAACGCGGTCCTGGTGCTCAGCAGAACGTAGCTTTCTCGGCCATCCGGGCCACACCGCCGGGCTGCTCTCGTCCGGCCGTGCTTCCCCAGGCCGTCCACGGCGGCCCCCGCCTCATCGCCGGCGTGGAGCCGGGGTTCGCCGTCGAGCTGGACCCGACCCGGCGGTGACGGTCCTGGCATTGGGCCCCGAGACACCGGAGGTTGCCGGCATCGAACGGGTGAAGGTCCAGGAGCAGCACCCGCAGGTGCCGCTGCGCGGGGAGGACGGGCATCGCGTGACACCCCTGTCGGAGGCCGGACAAGAGGCGCTCCGCAGGCCGAATCCCTTTGGAGTAGCCATGGACCGCTGTCAGGCACCTCGTCGTGACATCAGCCTGCTGCGTGAGCTCGAGCCGGTGGTGGCGAAGGCGGTGGACGCCCACTTGGAGAGCGCGGACGACTGGTATCCCCATGAGTACACCCCCTGGAGTCGGGGCACCGATTTCGACGGTGTGTTGGGCGGGACACCGTGGGATCCGGAACAGGGCACTCTCCACAAGGCAGCGCGGGATGGTCTGGTGCACAACCTCCTCAGCGAGGACAACCTGCCGAGTTACCACCGGGTGATCGCCGAGCTCTTCACCCGGGACGGCGCCTGGGGAACCTGGGTCAATCGTTGGACAGTCGAAGAAGGCCGCCACAGTATCGCCATTCGCGACTACCTCATGGTCACTCGCGCGGTTGATCCCGTCGCCCTGGAGAACGACCGAACCGCCCACGTCCAGAACGGCTGGGGCATGGATTACGGCGACGACGTCGTCGCTTCCCTGGTCTATGTGACCCTCCAGGAACTCGGCACCCGCGTCTCCTACCGCAACATCAAGCTGCAATGCGGCGACGCGGCCTGCGAGGCAATGCTCAACCGCATCGCCAAGGACGAGAACCGGCACATGCTCTTCTACCGCAGGGTGCTGTCGGCAGCCATGGACCTGCATCCGGACCGCACCGTACGGGCTGTGGCAGATGTCGCCGCCTCCCTCCGTGCGCCCGGCCACAGCGCCCCCGGCTACGCACGGCTGGCCCAGTCGATGGCCCGATCCGGTATCTACAGTCCTGTCACCCACTACGAAGAGGTCTTGCAGCCCCTCGTGCGCTTCCTGGGCATCTTCGACGCCAGTGGCCTGCGCCCGGACGGTGAACAGGCACGGGAGGACCTCGCGGCCGTACTGGAGCACTCCGCTGCCCAGGCCGCACGGTTCGCCCGCATCTTCGAATCCTCAGCCCCGTCCAGCCAGGCCCGGTTCACTGAACAGGGCTGCAGATCCGCGACGCTTTCGGCAGAGACGTAAGTCGCGAATCGCCAAGCGGGCCACCGCATCGACGTCGCACCACGGGCGGCGGGTCGCACACCTCCGGCGTGGTCCAGTTGGCCCGTCCGCAGGTGTGGGAGAGCTCGACGACTCCGGCGCGGCCGCATGCGGTGCAGGCCCGCATCAGGTCGAGCACCCGTCACCCGTCTCGTTCAGGCCGCCGATGGTGCGGGCTCAGAACGTCTCCTCCCCCTTGTCCCGATCCGCGACCGACACCGGGGCGGCTTCGCTGTTGAGGAACACGATCTGCCGGCCGAGCGTGAGGTGCCCGGTCTGATGCGACTCGGATGCAGGCCGGGTGCCGAGCGCGCCCGGGTACCCGTACTGCTCCCGTTACGCGTCTCGTTCGGCACTGCTTGTCACGACGCGTTCCGCTGTGTCCGTTGCCGGATCCGAGACGGTGCTGGGCATGGAGGCTGTGGCAGGGCGGGGCTGTCTGAAAGCACCTTCAAGCGCTTCGAGCTCGGCGAGCCAGCGGGCGGGGAGTTCGTCGATGTCGGGCAGGCTGGGGTCGGCGACGACGGCCAGATGCGCGGCTCCGGCGTATTCACCCAGGCACACCGACAGGTGGTGTCCTGCGGGCAGGAACATCAGCGGCAACAAGGCGCGGGTGCTGCGATCGCCGAGTCGAAGGGGCCGGGCGGGGCCGGGGACATGGGTGACCACCATGGTGGTGCGCCGCGGGTGCAGGATTCGTGCCAGGGCTCTGCCGTGCCAGCGCGTGGGCAGGAAGTCGAACAGAACATCGGCGTCGGGATCGCGGTGGCTGATCCGGATGTTCCTCGTGGCCAGGCGCGTGGCGGTCAGGCGCTCGGCGGCGGTGGGCAGGTGGCAGGGCAGGATGACGGGAACACCGCGGTGGAAGTTGCCCAGCGCGGCGTTCATGTCGCCGCGCCGGGTGTTGAGGGGGACCGTCACCCGTACGGTGCCTGTGGTCCGGTCAGGCAGCCAGGGCCGCAGGGCGCCGGCGAGGGCTGCCAGGTAGACGTCGTTGAGACTGACACCGCCTTCCCGGGCAATGGCCTTCATGCGAGGCAGGGGGGTGTGGGCCCACAGGCGTCGAGGTGGTCCGGTCGGGGCCTGGACCCCTGCGGGGCCGAGGCCGATGGCGTGCGCGGACAACATGAGGTCGGCGGCCGCTCGCATCAGGGCACGCACGCGGCCAGCCGTCCAAGAGGGCGAGGGCCTGGGGGCTGTGGGGCGGGGGGACATGCCCGGTTCGCCCAGCGCGGCGAGTGTGATTCCGATCAGCGACATGCCGTCCAGGAGGCCGTGGTGAGCGCGAAGGAGTAGGGCGTACTCGTTGTCACGGTGCCCGTGAAGCAGGGTCATGCCCCAGGTGACGTCCGTGAGCGGCCGGGCGCACAGGCGCTCGATCGCCGCGTGCAGCGCGGTGTCACCGCCGTGCTCGGGCAGCGTCAGCTCCCGAAGGTGTTCGGCGGGTGCAGTGGGACCGCCCGTGTTCGCGCCTGGCGGGCGGGCCCGCGCGCTCAACGGCGGATGGGCCGCGCGCACCAATTCGATCAGCGCGTGCAGTTCGACGGTGGATGGCGTGCGGCCGGTGATCACGGCCACTCCGCCGATCTCCATACTCGTGTGCGGGTGCGCCGCACCGTAGGCGAACCAACGCTCGCCCGCCGTGGTCGCGTCGTCATGGTCGTGCACGGTGTTCTCCGCTGAGGGTCGTTTCGCATGGCGATGATGTACGGGGTACGCGCAGGGCGCGCATGCCCAGCGGGCGAGTTCCGGCGGGGCTCCGGTGCAGCCGGAAGTCACCGATCCAGGACGTCGGGGGCGCCTACTGAGGCCGTCGGCGGTGTGGGGGATGGTGCGGGCTGTTCGCCGGGGATCGCGGCGGCGATCTCTTGCACCAGTGCCCAGGCGTTGCGCACGGACGTCTGGGACACCAGGCGCGAGCCCAGGGCCGCGCGCAGGACGTAGCGTCCGTTGACGGTCGTGGGCGTCACCAGGATCTGGTGGGTGGCGTCGAGATCGGTGCGCAGGCGCTGTGTGCGGGCGTTGTCGCCGACGAGGCGGAAGCACACCAGCCCGAGGGAATGCGAGACCAGTTCGAAGTCAGGGCTGTCGCGGACCAGGTCGGCGAACAGCGCGGCGTGGGAGAGCTGTTCGCGGATGTGCGCGCGCAGGCCCTCGACGCCGTGGGTGCGCAGAACGAACCACAGTTTCAGGGCGCGGAAGGGGTGCATGAGCGGCACCTGCCAGTCCCGGAAGTCGGTGACGCCGCCTGCGTCGCTGGCCTGGTTGCGCAGGAAGTCGGGGCGGATGTCCATGGCGGCGGTGAGGCTGTGCCGGTCGGCCACCCACATGGCGTCGCAGGGCGGTCCCGTGAGCAGCCACTTGTGACAGTTCACAGCGTAGGAGTCGGCGTGCTCGACGCCCTCGTTGATCCAGCGGTTCTCCGGGCAGACGGCGGCCGACCCGGCGTACGCGGCGTCCACGTGCAGCCAGACCCCGAACTCGCGGCACACCGCGGCGATCGCGCCGACCGGGTCGATGGCGCAGGTGCCCGTGGTGCCGACCGAGGCGATCACGACCGCGGGAACGGTGCCTGCGGCGCGATCGGCTGCCAATTGCTCGCGCAGGGCGCTCGGGTCCATCTCGCAGGTACCCGCCGTGGTGGCGATCAGGGTCGGTTCCCCCAGGCCGGCGATGCGCGAGGCCTTGGGGACGCAGGAGTTCGCCTGGTCGGTGCAGTACAGGCGGTAGCGCCCCTCGGTGCCGTGCTCGCGCCAACGCCCGCCGGAGGCCCGGTACAGAGCGGCCACAACAGCCACGAGCACCGCCGAGGACGCGGAGTCCTGCAGGACTCCGCCGCCCTCGCTGGTGCTGAGGAACCGCTCCGGAAGGCCCAACGCGACCGCCAGATGGTCCAGGACGGCTTCCTCAAGTTCGGTGGCGGCCGGCCCCGTCGACCACATCATGTGCTGAACCGCCAGGCCTGAGGCCAACAGCTCGCCGACCACAGACGCGGGGCTCGTCTGGGTCGGGTAGTAGCCGAGGAAGGAAGGGTGCTGCCAGTGCACGAGCCCGGGCATCACCACACGCTGTACATCGGCCAGGACATCCCGGATCGGCTCGCCGTGCACCGGAACGCAGTCGGGCAGCATCGCGCGCACGTCCCCTGGGTGAAGGTCCGGCGTCACCGGCAGGCGTTCCTCACGCAGATCTTCCCAGTAGTCCTCCAGGATCGCGGCGACCTCGCCGATCGCGCTGCGAAACGAATCATCACCATGAGTCACTGACATGCCCGGTAACGTATCGCATAAAAACTAGTGAAATGGCCCAGATGACAAGCGAATCCGTGGTGTGGCTCGCCCCGCCTCAGCACCTGCCCCACGGCCTGGAGACCCTGCGCGAGGCCGCGACCCGAGCCGACCGTCACCACACCCCCGGGCACCGCCGGCTCCCCCAACGCGACCGACGCGAAGCCGCGTTCGACGAATACTTCGCGGTCGCGCGTTGCCCCTGCGCCCCTGCGCCCCTCTTGGTCAACGCCCTCGACGACGCCCTCGCCACCGTACGGGCCCTCTCCCTGCACCCAGACGGATCCGTAACGGAGCCCGACCTCGATCTCGCCGCGCACGCGGCCGGACTGATCCCGCGAACGGACCGCTCCGGACCCGGGAGGCAGGCCACCGTACGCCAACGATGGATCCAGGGACACCAGCTCTTCTTCGCCCTCACCCAGGCCACCGTCGTCGCCCTGCGGCATGCGCTTCGCGCCCCCTCACCAGCAGATTCCGCCCACGGCCTGGAAAGCGCCGCTCACTTCCTGCGCGCCAGTGCGTCCGCCCTGCGCATCACCGCGTCCTTCGGCGCACAGGACTACCACGACACCGTCCGGCCCTCGATGGCCCCGCCACAGGCTCCCCAGGGGTTCTCCGGACTATGGTCGGCGGATCACCGCGTCCTGGTGCAGAGCCTGCGCGAGTGGGGCCTGGCCGCACCGACGAGGCCCTCCACCTTGCGGCCCGCCCACCGTCGACTGGTCGAGGTCCTGACGGACGTTCACCACGCCCACATGGGCGTCTGCTCGCGCTTCGTCGGCTCCGGACCCTCCCTGCTCCGTGGCGCGGAACCGGGGGTGCACGTCCTGGACCGCCTGTGCCAGCGGCGCCGCTCGACTCTGGACGCCGCACCCGCTGCAAGGCCGACCCGACTGCCCGACACCGGGGACGAAAATCTCACCCTTCACCACTGAGCCCATCCTTGACACGCCCGGAGCGCGCAGGGGAAGACGGCTCGGTTCGGCTCCTGGCGAGCCTTTCGGCCAGGAACAACATCACCGTTGTGCGGGTCGGTCGTTAGGGAGGGCATGCCGGTACGCAGCGGGAACGGGACGAACGGGACAGGAAGGGTGGCGTGGTGGGCGTCCCGGTCGTGGTGGGTGGTGGCGTGCGCGGCGGTTGCGCTGGTCGCGGCGATCCTGAGCCTTCCAGCGGTGTCCGGTGCTTTCGGTGCTGGAGGAACCATCGCCACAGGCACCGAGTCGGCCAGGGCTCAGACGCAGGTTGAGCTGCTGGGTGTCGGCACCCCGGATCTGGTGCTCGCTCTGACGATGCGCGACGGTGGCACTCGCCCGGCGGTTGCATCCGGGGTCGTCGCCCGCGCGCTGGCGGACGATCCGGCTGTGCGCACGGTGCACTCGGCTGCCTCGGGAGATCCATGGCTGCTTTCACGTGACGGACGCTCCGGATTGGTGACGGTCTCGCTGTCGGGCAGCGACGCGGACCGCAAGGAAGCCGCATTGCGCCTGGTGCCCAAGGCGCGAGCGGCGGCGCCGGGGATGCGGGTGGACGCGAGCGGAGCCTCATGGGCGACGGCCGAGATCGACCAGCAGGGCGGGGCCGATCTGCTGAAGGCAGAACTCTGGGCCGCGCCCCTCATCCTGCTCCTCCTCTTGCTGACCTACGGTTCATGGGCTGCGGCCGCGCTGCCCCTCGCAGTCGCAGTCCTGGCCGTCGTCTGCAGTGCGCCGCTGCTGGGTCTGCTGGCCCACGTGACGGATGTCTCCGCATTCGCGGTCAACGCGGCCGCGGCTATCGGCTTCGGTCTGTCGATCGACTTCACCTTGTTCGTTCTCGCCCGCTACCGCGAAGAACACTCGAAAGGCATGCCGCGCACCCGGGCACTGGAAGTGGCACTCGACACCTCCGGGCGCTGCGTGTTCTGTTCGGCTGTAGTGATCTCTTCATGCCTGGTGGCGGTGGCCGCCATCCCCGTTCCGCTGCTGCGCGCACTGGCCCTTGCGGGTGTGGCGGTGACGCTACTGGCGGCGCTGGCCGCGTTGACGGTCCTGCCGGCCGCGTTGACCCTGTTGGGTGATCGCGTCGACGGCGCCGACCCGCTGCGCCGGCTGCGCCGGGCTCCCATTGAGGGGGCCAGCCGGTTCTGGCGCGACCTCGCCCGCCGTGTCACCGCCCGGCCCGTTGTGGCGGGCGCAGGGGCGCTGGCGGTGCTGATCATGATGACGTGGCCGGCCATGGGTCTGCGCTTGGGCGCGATCGACGAACGGACGCTGCCCTCGACGGCCTCGGCCGCCGCTGCCGCCGAGGCCGTGCGCGGGCGCTTCGAGGTACCCCCGGAGCAAGTCCAGGTGGTGGTGCTGGAACGTCCGGACGCGGGCCTCGGGAATTACACGGCCGCCGTGACCCGGCTGCCGCATGTGGGTGCGGTGCGCGTTGTGCCCACCTCTGCGGCGGGCCCTGGGCAGGCGGCGCCGAAACAGCGCCCGGCGGTGGTGCTGGTGGCAGCAACGGTGGGACCCGACACGCCCCAGGCGGCGCGCTTGGTCGATGAGTTGCGGAAGACTCCCGCTCCGGGCCCGGTCCTGGTAGGAGGTCGGGCTGCGCAGATCACCGACACCACAGACGCGGTGCGCGGCGCGCTGCCCTGGGTGGTGGTGGCGATGTGCCTGTTCCTGCTGGCCGCGCTCACCGTGTTCACCCGCAGTGCAATGGCCCCCCTGAAGGCGCTCGTAGTGGCCGTCGTCAGCTTGGCTGCCGTTCTCGGATCAATTGTGTGGATCTTTCAGTACGGACACGGGGCGGACACGCTGGGCGGGTTCACGCTCGCCGGTTCCCTCGACGCGAGTCTGCTGCTGTTCACACTGGCCGTGGCGTTCGGCCTTTCCATCGACTACGAGATCTTCCTCCTCGGCAGGATCAGGGAGGAGTTCGACCGCAGCCTGGACAACCGGGCGGCCATCGTCACGGGCATCTCCCGCACCGGCCGGCTGATGACCTCGGCCGCGGCGGCCCTTGCCATCTCCACCGCAGCCATCACGACCTCCCACGTCACCATCCTCAAGCTCATGGGCGCGGGCATCGCCTCCGCGGCGATCGTCGACGCGATCCTCGTCCGCGGAATCCTCGTCCCCGCAGTCATGGCACTTCTCGGTCCCGCCAACTGGTGGAAGCCCGCACGCATCAGCCGACAACGTCGTCGCGGCCCGCGGACCGCGACAAGTGAAGCCGCGGCAGGCTGACCGCCCGGCTACCAGAACGGCCCGTTCGCCGCTCCGCGCTGCGGCCGGACACCACACCGCCCCCGGGGGTGCGCCCCGCGAAGGAACTTCCTTCCCGCATTCCCGCATTCCCGCTGACCGTCGAGGGCCGGGGGTCCCAGCGGCCTGGCCATACTCCGTTCAACGCGCAACCACCTGTGCGGCCACCCCGTTTCCGAAATGGCGTGCGGTCCCGGAGGCCGCGGCCCGCCGGCGTTGCTCCCGCCGCCTGGGGCTCCGCTCGGCCGGTCGCGGTGTGAGGCCGAGGTGCGCGGTGGTGGCGGTGGCGTCCAGGACCCGGGCGACGACAGGCTGGAGCGGGCCGCTGAGGTGGAAGCCGGCTTCCGCTCGGGCCGCTTCGGCCTTCGCCCACAACAGGGCCCTCAGGCCGGAGCAGTCGCAGAAGGACACGCCGCTGATGTCGATGCGCAGCAGGGCCGGGTGGCTGTCGAGGGATTGGCGGACCGCGTCGCGTACGGCCGGCGCGGTCGCCACGTCGAGTTCCCCGGCGAGGCGGACCAGGCCGTGACCGGCGACAACGGTGAGGAGGGACTGGCGAGGGAGCGGGATCACGCCCGGCTCCCGCGGCCCGCTCTGTCCGGACGGTGCATCGGCTCTGCCTCCTCAGGCCGCGGCCGGTGGGTTCGCCAGTCCGGAGACGCGCCGGTACTCGGCGTTGATGCGCTGCGCTTCTACGAGTTGGTCTTCGAGGATGACGATCCGGCACGCGGCCTCGACCGGCATGCCCTGGTCGACGAGCTCACGGGCGCGGGCCGCGATGCGCAGCTGGTAGCGGGAGTAACGCCGGTGACCGCCGGTGGAGCGCAGCGGGGTGATCAGGCGGTGCTCGCCGATCGCGCGAAGGAAATTCTGGGTGGTGCCGAGCATGTCGGCAGCCCGGCCCATCGTGTAGGCGGGGAAATCATCGTCATCGAGACGGCCAAGCATGTCGCCTGCGGTCATTTCACCTCTCTGTGGAACATGCGGAGGGGGGCGGGGGGGGGAGGGGCGAGCTCGCCGCCACCGGAGCAACTCTCCACTCGCCCTCCCCGCGC
>NZ_JBSGWY010000019.1:43709-87977 GCF_053609145.1 Streptomyces sp. NPDC054961
ACGCCCTAGCTTGACGCCGGGTGAAATAACACCTATTTGTTCAACTTGGGGGGGGGCCCTGGTGCCTATGGCACCAGGGCCCCGAAGGAACTGCTACACCATCTGCCGGCCCTGGTACTGCGCCGGCCTACTTATCCGCCTACCCGACCTGAACTCAACGCTGTCGGGGGTGCGGGGATCGCGGTTGCTTGACCGGAGACCACCTCACTCACGATGTCCTGCGGTACCCGGACTCGCGTGGCGTCCGGGCGATCCTGATGGCGGGCCCAATCCCTCCGTTCATCCCTCGGATGATCAACTACCTACACTGGGAACTGCTGATACTGCTGATACTGCGAACTGCGGGTACTGCTCGTGGCCTGACCCAGCGCCACGTCTTCGGCAGCCAGCCCCGTCGCCCGTCCTGCGTCTGCTCTGGCTTAGAACCCCACTGCCGAACCTCCCGGTGCGCGCGCCCGCAGCCCGACGCCTTCACCGAGGTACTGCTCCACTCACTTCACTGCTGGGTACTACTACTGCGAACTACGTGTACTGCTCTTACCGCTGTACTGCGAACCGCTTTCACTACTCGTGACCTGACCGAGCGCCACGTCTTCGGCAGCCAGCCCCGTCGCCCATCGTGCGTCTGCTCTGGCTTAGAACCCCACTGCCGAACCTCCCGGTGCACGCGCCCACACTTCGAAGGGTTCACCGAGGTACCACTCACCTACTTCACTGCTGGGTACTGCGAACTACGGGTACTGCCACTGCGTCAACTGCGGTCCTGCTCACGGCGGCCCCTGATCACTGCGGGCCACCCGGTCCGGTCGCCAGTCCCGTCGCCGTCCTGCAACCACTCTGGCTTCGACACTCCACCACCGCACCGTCATGCGTACTGCGACTACTCGTACTGCGGGTACTGCTGCCCGGCAGTTCGTCTCTGCCAGGCCCTTCGGTCTCTCTGGGCTACGAGAGAAACCATAACCACAGCACCGCCATATGTCTACTCCGGCCACCACAGATTTTTGGGAGCGCGGTGGGGAGATAATCACCCCCCGTGACGTCGTCCCCCTTCCACCGGAGCGTCTGCCTTCCAGGACACACTTTCGCCAGCTCGACCCGAGCGGGCTGCTGGGCCGAGAGACCCGCGCACGAAAAGTCACGGCGGGGCCGGTGCCGGACCGCCGTGGCACGACCGTCCGAGGGGCGCAAGGCTTACCGCGAGGCGGCTCTCCCGAGCCCTGGCCGCACACCCGTACTGGGCCGTCCCCCGGCGGCCGGATGGAGCTGGTGCGCCAGGCCCGTGCCACCCCTTGGGTGTGGCCGGCGTGATCGTTTTCGGCGCAGGCCGACGTCGCGATGGGCCTGTGGGCCGACAGGCGAGTGCGCTGCTCTGCAGAAACTGTTTGGGGCTGTCCGGTGACCAGTCGGCCGTTGAGGCGTTGCCTGGTGGGCCGCCTGCGTGCCGCGTGGGCACGCCTCGAGGCGGTGATCATGCCCCGGGCCCTCTCCCCTATCCGCACTTCGCCCCTCTTTGGTGCTTTCAGTCTGGAGACGCGTGTACCCACCCTGTGAACCCAGTCGACCTTCACCCGTTGCGGGCCGTCGCTGGCATCCCGCGTGGGCGGTTCCTGCCGTGGTCGCCGCGACGCTGGTCATTCCCCCGCTCGGTGCCGCGCTGGCATTCGTGGCGCGTTGGGACAGGGCCGGCAAGGCGGTGACGGTCGTGTTGGCATCGGTCTGGTTCGGAGTGCTGCTGATGGCCGGTGCCAGTCCGAAGCCCGTCGGTGTTGACGCCAAGCCGCAGCCTCAGCCGGTGGTCGTGGTCACGGTTACCGCTCCCGCCTCGACGGCTCCTGCACCGGTCCCCGTGTCGCCTGCTCCAACGGCGTCCGCGCCGGTGTCGTCGCCGGAGTCGTCGCCGACGGGGGCGCCAGCGCCGCCGCTTCCTCCTGCCCCTGAGGGGGTGGCCGGTGCTGCCCGGCGGCCTCAGCCTGATGCGCCGGCGGAGCCGGAGCGCCAGCCGGTGGTGGATGACGCCAAGACCAGGGCTTCGGGAAATGCTCCTGCCGCCGACGCACCCTCATCCGGCAACGGCAAAAGCAGGAGCTCGGCGTCCGGGAGCGGGAGTGCGGTGTCGTACCGGAACTGCACCGCGGTCAGGCAGGCGCAGGCGGCTCCGATCCGGCGTGGCGATCCTGGCTTCGGGCCGCATCTCGACCGTGACGGTGATGGTGTCGCCTGCGAGTGATCCCACCGGCTGCGGTGGAGGCTGTCGCGCCCGTGCGGAGGCGTGGAGGTGTGGAGGCCAACACCCCCGACACGGCCTGGTCAGCCCCACCCGGCTTGGGGATGGCTCGACTGGGACCAGCGGCGGCGTGCTGGGCCTCGGTCTGACGTTCGTGGCGGGCCGGGTGCCGCCCTCCTCCTCGGGGCTGATCGGGGAACGCCGCGTCTCGGCGCCGCGCCACCACAGCAAGCGGCCGTAGGTGCGGAAAGTGGCCAGCGCGGCGCCGACAACTCCGATGTAACCCGATTGGCCGAGAGGTACTACTGAGACGTCACGCGGCTGTGGCCAGCCGGCCCGGCGCGTGCTCGTGATGCACCCACCGGCGCCTGGTCGCTCAGGAGCGGTGGTGTGGATCGGGGTCGTCGTCGGGGGTCTGCCAGGAGTCCTGGTGGGCTCTGGCCTGCGGGTTCTGTCCGGTCGGGTTGGTGCCGGGGTCTGTACCTCGTGTCCTGCGCCGAGCGCCGTAGGCGAAAGCTCCGATCAGCAGAACGACCAGTACGACACCGGCCAGCAGCAGGAACAGGGACGAGGAGCCCTCGGCTGCGAGAGGCGCTGAAGTGATCATGTCGTGCGCTTACCCGCAATCGGCGGCTTGGCACAACTCCAGGGAATCCGATCGGGCGGTCCGCGTCGGCGCTTCGCGGCGAGCGGCCGTGTACACCCTGTGGGTGCTGAGGGGTCGGCGCAGCGCCCGCGCGCCGGTCCATGGAATCGCACAGGCCGACCGGGCTGAGGGCTTCGGCGGACCCGCCCGTCGCAGCTTCCGGGCGGAGGCGCAAGCGCTGCGCGGCGCCGCTTCCCCCGCGATGTCCGAGGGCGGCCGGGACCGAAGCGCCGACGGCAACGGGCTCAGCCGCGCCACTGCCGAGCAGTTCGATGTTCGTGCCGCCGCCTGATCGACGACCCCACCCCGGCTGGGTTGACAGAGCTCACGCAGGGGACCGGGGTCGACCCGGGTCAGCCCGCCGGGGCGCTGCGTGGGCGCGGGGAGGTTCCGCCGCACTTCGCGCTGCCCCCCAGCGCGTCGAGGCCCGCCGAACGCACACCCGGCCGAGCCGTTGACGTCACCGCGGACGCATACGGCATCAGCGGATCAACCGCTCGAATCGTTTTGGTTCGAGCACCGCGGGCAGGCGGAGTGGGAACCACCATGTCGAGCGCCGCCACCAGCGGTTACGCCCGCCGGGCGAACACATCCAGCGGGGGCGGCGCCGCGCCCTTCTGGAGGCTTCGCATGACTGTTTCCGCTGGCTCTGGCCCGCTTGCCGCTCTGTCCGCCGCGGGGGTGTCGGTCTGGCTCGACGACCTGTCCCGCGAGCTCCTGGCCGGTGGAGAGCTCAAGGGGCTGATTGCGGACAAGCACGTGGTCGGGGTCACCACCAACCCGACGATCTTCGCCTCCGCGCTGTCGAAGGGGGACCGCTACGACGAGCAGTTGCGGCGCTTGGGTGACGAGGGGAGCAACGTCGATGACGCGGTGTTCGCTCTGACCACGGACGACGTACGGGATGGCTGCGATGCCTTCGGTGCGGTCTACGAGCGCACCGGCGGCATCGACGGACGGGTCTCGCTCGAGGTCGACCCGCGGTTGGCGCAGGACGCCGATGCCACCGCGACCCTGGCCCGGAAGCTGTGGGAGGCGGTCGACCGCCCCAACCTGTTCATCAAGATCCCGGCCACCCGCAAGGGCCTGAAGGCGATCACCGCGGTCGTCGCCGAGGGCATCAGCGTCAACGTCACGCTGATCTTCTCCCTGGAGCGTTACCGCGAGGTGATGGACGCCTACCAGAGCGGCCTGGAGCAGGCCCAGGCCGCCGGCCGGGACTTGGCGGACATCCACTCGGTGGCGTCGTTCTTCGTCTCCCGCGTCGACACCGAAGTCGACCGCCGCCTCGACGCCATCGGCACTCCCGAGGCCCGGGCGCTCAAGGGCAAGGCCGCGGTCGCCAACGCCCGGCTCGCCTACCAGGCGTACGAGCAGACGCTCGTCGATCCCCGCTGGCAGCGCCTCGCCGCGGCCGGAGCCCGTGTGCAGCGTCCCCTGTGGGCATCCACCGGGGTCAAGGACCCGTCCTACCCCGACACGATGTACGTCAGCGAACTCGTCATCGCGGGCACGGTGAACACCATGCCCGGCGCCACACTGGCCGCGTTCGCCGACCACGGCACCCTGCCCGCCCACGCACCGACGGTGGACGTCTTCACGGCCGCCGCCGCACACCTGAAGGCGCTGAACGACGCAGGCATCGACTTCGGAGACGTCACCGACACGCTGGAGCGTGAAGGGCTGACCAAGTTCGAGAACAGTTGGATGGAACTGGGCGAGTCGGTGGAGCGCGCAATGCACGCCGCAGCCGGCACCGGGGGCGCCCCCGGCGGGAGCCGGGACGGTGACGTCGGGAACGCCGATCTGCTGGGTATCTACCTCAACGACCACTATGCCGGCGCCACCGGTGGGCTGGAGCTCTTCCGGCGGGCGGCCCAGGCCCGTACGGAGCCCGAGGAGGCCACGGCGCTGGCCGGCCTCGCCCAGCAGGTCGACGAGGACCGCGACGCGCTGGCCCGGATCATGAGCGATCTGGGCATCTCCCTCAGCCAGTCCAAGGCAGCCATGGGTTGGCTCGCGGAGAAGGCAGGCCGCCTCAAGCCCAACGGGCACTTCCTCTCCCGTTCACCCCTCAGCGACGTCCTGGAAGCGGAGTCGATGCTGCTGGGCGTCCTGGGCAAGGCAGCCTGCTGGCGCACCTTGCGTGCGTTGGCCGACTCCGACGAGCGCCTCTCCGCCGCGAACCTGGACGCGCTGTTGGAACGCGCCGCACAGCAGAGTTCCGCGCTGGAGGCACTCCGCTCGGCGACGGCTGCCCGGACGCTGTCGTCCCGCCCCGCCGCCTCGCGGTGATGTCGGCCGGGGAACCGCCCCTCCCGACGTGACCACAGCGAAGCTCAACCGGACCGCGGGCGCAGGCGTCGCGGGTGACGTGCAGCAACCCCTCCCCCACGTCTGCGCAGAACCCGACTTTCGCCGAGAGCCACGCCCTGGCCGGGTGATGCGCGGCACCCCCCGGTAAAGGGTGACGTGATCTGTCAGTTTTGGCAGGAACGATGGATGTCATGAGCCACGGAGACATCACCCCTCAGAACCCGCAGAACACGCAGGACCAGCAGAACAGCCAGGACACGCAGAACACCGAGCAGTCCGGCCGGTCCGGTCCGCTCGCGGGCCGGATCGCGCTCGTGGCGGGTGCCACCCGCGGTGCGGGGCGGGCTCAGGCCGTGGAGCTCGGCAGGGCCGGTGCGACCGTGTACGTCACCGGCCGTACCACCCGGGGCCGGGCCAGCGAGGTCGGCCGGACCACCGAGACCATCGAGGAGACCGCTGAACTCGTCACCGCGGCGGGCGGCACCGGGATCGCGGTTCCCACCGACCATCTCGAGGAAGCCCAAGTACGCGCCCTCGTCGAGCAGGTGGACCGGCAGCACGGGCGGCTCGACATCCTCGTCAACGACCTGTGGGGCGGCGAGCACCTTCTGGCCACCTCGGTGTTCGGGAAGAAGAGCTGGGAAACACCGCTCGCCGACGGCCTGCGGATCCTGGAGCTCGGCGTGCGCTCGCACGTGATCACGGCGGCGCTGCTGCTTCCGCTGCTGATCCGCTCCGACGCGCCGCTGCATGTGGAGGTCACTGACGGCACCGCGCGCTCCAACCGCCGCTACCGGGAGAACATGTACTACGACCTGGCCAAGAACGCCCCGATCCGCCTCGCGTTCGGCCTGGGCCAGGAGCTGGCCGAGTACGGGGGCGCGGCCGTCGCGGTCTCGCCGGGGTTCTTGCGCTCGGAGCAGATGCTCTCCCACTTCGGTGTGCGTGAGGACAACTGGCGTGACGCGATCGCCCAGGAGCCGACGTTCGCGATCGCGGAGTCACCGAGCTACGTCGCCCGTACGATCGCGGCGCTGGCCGCCGACCCGGACCGCGCGAAGCGGTGGAACGGCAAGTCCACGTCCAGCGGGGAACTCGCCAGGGTGTACGGGGTGACGGATGTGGACGGCAGCCAGCCGGACGCCTGGGCATACTTCGAGGACGTCACTTTCGGCGGTAGGAAAGGCTCCCCCGAGGACTACCGCTGATCCCGCCCACTCCGGTCCTGGCTACTCCGGTCCCGCTTGCTCCGTTCCGCCTCCTGAGGGTCGGCCTGGTAGAGGGCGGCCAGGGCTGCGGCGCGCTCACGGAACCGGGCGCGCAGGCGAGCCGGGGCCAGCACCTCGGCGTCCGCGCCGAGCCGGGACAGCTGGTCGAAGGCCACGTCCTCGGACTCCGCCGGCAGGTCGAGGGTGACCAGGCCGGCGGGGTCGGGGGCGCTCGCGGAGCCGAGCGCATCCGCGACGGCGGCCCCGTCCACGACGGCGGGCAGCTGCCGTAGGCCCCGGTCGGTCAGCCGGACCGTGACGGTGGTGCGCAGCAGGGTGCGGGCGAAGGCCGCCGACCGGGTATCCCAATGCGCGGCCAGCTCGAAGGCCGGGTCGCGCACGAACGGCTCCTCCGTTCCGGGTACGGGTCCCAGGGCGGTGATCCGGTCGACGCGGTAGGTACGCCAGCCGCCGTCACGGTCCTGCCCCTCGCCGGGGATGCGGGCCACGACGTACCACGTGCCGGCCTTCAGCACGAGCCCGTACGGCTCCACCACCCGCGCCACGGCGGAGGGCGGTGCGCCGTCCCGGCCGGGCCGCAGGTACGACAGTTCGACGGCCCGGTCCGTCCACACCGCGCGGGCCAGCTCCGGCAGCAGTTCCAGGGTGGCGGGTTCGCGGAACCAGGCCGGGGCGTCGAGGTGGAAGCGGCGCGCCGAGGACTCGGCGCTCTGGCGTACCGACGGGAGCAAAGTGGCGGTCAGCTTCAGCCGGGCTGTTTCAGCCGCGTCCGACAGCCCCAGATCCCGCAACGCGGAGGGCAGACCGGACAGGAAGAGCGTCTCCGCCTCGTTCGGATGGAGCGTGGTGAGCCGGGTCCGGTATCCCGCGGCGAGGAAGTACCCGCCCGCCCGGCCCCGCTCCGACCGGACGGGGACTCCGGCCTCCTGCAGCGCCTGGGCGTCACGGATCACGGTCCGCTCGGAGATCTCCAGCTCACGGGCGAGAGCGGCCCCGGTCAGGCCGGGGTTCGACTGGATCAGGAGAGCCATACGGATCAGGCGGGCGGCGCGCATCCTCCAAGGATCGCCGACCCGGCGGACGCCGCACGAGGTCGGTAAGACCGAGACCGGCGACGGAGCGACGGGGGCTGCCGGTCGACGGCGTTCCGGGGCGACGCATGCCGCGCCGCCCTCGCCGGAACCGTCAGCCCCCGTCGGCCGCCGTACGGGCCCGCACCTCCTCCGGGGTGAGGTAGTGGTCCGTGTACTCGAAGTCGCGCAGCGTGCCCGGCTTGTAGGTCTGGAAGCCGGTCCGGACGAAGTCGTCTCCGGCCACGGCGTTCAGGAGCCAGTTCGTCATCACCCGGGTCTTCGCGGCTCCGGTGCGCAGCGCCGCCCAGTGGTAGCCGCGGGCCACGGCCTGGGCGGGCATTCCGCGCAGGTCGATGCCGAGCGGCCGGGAGACGCCGTCGCGGCCGCCGAGGTCCACGACCAGTCCGAGGTCCTTGTGCACGTACGGACGCAGCGGCGTGCTGCGCAGCGTGGCGACGAGGTTGTCGGCGGCGGCCTTGCCCTGGCGTGCGGCGTGCTGCGCGGTGGGCGGGCACACCGCGCCGTCCCCGCCGCCCGCGAGGTCGGGTACGGCGGCCGCGTCGCCGAGCGCGAACACACCGTCCGCTCCTGGGACCCGCAGGTCCGGTGCGACGACGAGCCGGCCGCTCTTGGCCGTCTCGGCTCCCAGCGTGGCGATGAGCGGGCTCGCGGCGACGCCGGCCGTCCAGATGAGGGTGCGGCAGGGCAGCACGCGTCCGTCGGTGAGGGTGATGTCCTCGGGGGCCGCCTTGGCGACGGAGGCGCCGAGCGAGACCTCGATGCCGCGGCGGCGCAGCACGTCGAGGGCGGCCCGGCCCAGCCGGTCGCCGAGCTCGGGCATGAGCTTGGGGGCCACGTCCACGAGGTGCCAGCTGATCTCGCGCCGGTCCAGCCGGGGGTAGCGGCCGACGGCGTTCGTGGTGAGCCGCTCCAGGGAAGCGGCCGTCTCGGTACCGGCGTAGCCTCCGCCCACCACGACGAACCCGAGGCGGGAGGCCCGTTCCGCCGAGCCCGGCGCGGCGGCGTCGGCCAGGTCGAGCTGGGCGATCACGTGGTCGCGCAGGTGGGCCGCCTCGGCCAGGGTCTTCATACCGCGGCCGTGCTCCGACAGGCCTGGGATGTCGAAGGTGCGGGTCACGCTCCCCGGCGCGAGCACCAGGTGGTCGTACGGCTGGTCCACCAGCTCCCCGGTGATCTTCCGGATGACGCAGACCTTGGCCCGGGTGTCGACGCCCACGGCCCCACCGGGCACGATCTGGGTCCGGTGGCGGCGGCTGCGGCGCAGCGACACCGCCACGGACTGGGGGGTGAGCACCCCGGAGGCCACTTGAGGCAGCAGGGGCAGGTAGAGCTGGTAGGAGAACGGAGTGACCAGCAGGATCTCCGCCTCCCCGGGTGACAGCGTCCGCTCCAGGCGGCGTACGCAGGAGACGCCGGCGAAGCCCGCGCCGACGACCATGATCCTCGGTCGCGCCATGTTGTCCGTCCCTTCTCGGGTGTACGGGTCCCCTGCACGCCTTCCCCCGCAGACCGTTTCATGCACACGGAAAGCGGGAGGGACACCTCCGAGTTCTGGAACGGTCGGTACATCGACGCGGGCACCGTCCGCCGCCTCACCGCCCAGCGGAAGCTCCGCCGCGAGATGCACCGCCGGATGCACGGCAACGGCTACTGCGGCGCGCCCTGTCGAGAGGGACTGCCAACGTCTCATCGATCTGTGGGCCCTGCAGGTTCTTCGTCACCACCGTCCGGCCCGCCCCACGCTCGAGCGCCAGCGCCAGCGCCAGCGCCAGCGCCAGCGGGACGATGCGGCCGCCCAGGGCCAGTTCACCCGCGAGCAGGACTTCGGCGGTCTCCTCAGCCGACTGGACGGAGAAGCGTGTTGCTGTGCATGGTGTCGTTCCCTCCGCGGGAGTTGCCGGGCCGGGGCCGACCGCTCTTCGGCCGGCCCCGGACTCGGTGTGTCCCGCAGTTCCACTCGGTGCGGGCGAGGGTTACTTCAGCGGGCGGCAGAGCAGGGCGTCGAGGACGCCGCCCGTGTGCGCGTACCACGCCGTGGCGACACCGGCGATGTACTCGTGGTCGGCGCACTGGCCCTTGTAGTAGCCGGGCGCCCAGTCGCTGGTCACCGAGCCGCCGGTGGAGGGCCGGTTGTCGCCCTTGTCGAACCACACGGTGCGGCCGGTGAGCGGCAGCGGATCGGCGGCAGGTGCGCAGAGCACCGCCTTGACGGGCCCGTCGGCGCTGTAGCCGACGACGAAGCTGTTGTCCGGGCACTGCAGCTTGCCTCGGCCGGGCGCCCAGTCGCCGTGGGTGGCGTAGCGCTCGTCGGTGACGACCGTCCAGTTGCCGGGGGCCTTGACGGGTTGGTTCGCGTCGGTGCACATGCTGCGGTCGGAGCTGCGGGCGAAGGCGGTCAGCCGCTCGGTGTCGGGGCAGTTGCCCTTGCGGTTGCCAGGGCTCCAGTCCGGCTTGGCGAGCATCGTGGCGGACAGGTTCTGGTTGCGGTCGAGCATGTTCCAGCGGTTCGCCTCGGGAACCTGACCGGTCTTGCCCGGCGCGTTGACGAGTTTGTTCCAGGCGGTGGCGCGCCAGTCACCCGGGTCCACGACACTCTGCTTCTTGCCCGTGGCGTCGTAGGAGATCAGCGCCCAGTTGTCGTTCGGCTTGCCGTTGGCGCCGGTCCAGCCGACCAGCGGCCACTGGGCGAAGTCGGTGTCGTTCTTCACCAGGATGTCGGTGAAGTTGGCGAACCAGGTCTTCTCCTTGGTGTCGTCGGAGCCGCGTCCGGCGGCGCCGAACTCGCTGATCCAGACCGGGGCGGTGAAGTGCTGGCCCTCCTGGGTGACGAACAGGGCTTCCTCGTCGACCAGTTGCTTGAGCTTTTCGAGCGGGAAGTCCTCGTAGGGCCAGTCGTTGGTGTGGCCGGGGCCGCTGTCGGCGCCCGTGTAGTTCGGGCCCGTGTAGCCGTAGAAGTGGGCGGCATACACCAGCTTGTTGGACTTGATCAGGGTGTTGGAGAGGTTGCGGACCGGGGTCAGCATCGGCCTGCCGTAGCTCATCCCGTTGAGCGGTATGCCCTGCCAGTTGATGCCCTCCATGACGATGAGCATGTCGGGGTTTGCCTGGAGGATCTTGTTGCCGGCCTCCTGGAAGGCGGCGTACAGGTCGTGGTCGTCGCCCCAGCCCCAGTTGGCATCGTTCCAGGTGTCGCGGCGGACCTCGTTGCGCAGGTCGGCGCCGACCACGCGCTTGTCGTCCTTGTACCGGTTGGCCAGGGAGACCCAGTCGTCCACCCACTGCTTGGTGGACTGCCCGCTGTTCCAACGCTCGTTGCCGTCCAGGCCGCAGCAGAAGCGGTAGCTGGTGGTGTGGTTGTTGAGGATCACCGCGAAACCGTCGGCGGTGAGCGCGGCCACCACGGCGTCGAAGACCTGGAGGGGGGTCTTGCCCTTGAGCTGCGGGTTGGCGGTGACGGCCGGGTCGGGGACGGCTGCGGTGTCGCGCATCATCGCGTTGGCGAAGGGCAGCCGGATGCTGTTGATGCCCAGCGTATGGAAGTCGGCCAGGATCTTCGCGATCGGCGTCCGGTCCAGGCCGAGCGGGATGTTGTGCGCGTTCTGGTCGGCCTGGTGGTTCGCCGTGTCGTTGACGTCGCCGCTGCCCTCCCAGGTTCCCTGGGCGCCGGCCCAGTTGCTGGACTTGAGCTTGAAGCGGTTGCCGTTCGCATCGACGATGTACCGGCCCCGGGTGCTGAGCGGTGCTGTCCAGGAGGCGGCGAGCTGCTGGCCGGTGAGCGCGACCGGTGCGGTGGAGGCAGGTTCCGCGGGGGCGGCGGAGCCGGGGACGGCGCCGATCAGCAGCAGGCCGACGGCGAGGAGCACCGGAAGTCCGCGGGCGGTGGATCTGGCCAGTCTCATGGTGGTGCCCTTCGTCGGGGTGGGGGGAAGGAGCGGGCTCAGCCCTTGAGTCCGCTGGTGGCGATGCCTTCGACGATGTAGCGCTGTGCGACGAGGAACATGACGACGAGCGGAGCGACGGTCACGACCGCTCCGGCGAAGAGTCCCGGGAGGTTGATGGTCTGGGCGGTGAGGAAGTTCGACAGTGCGATCTGCGCCGTCCACGACCCCGGATCCTGTCCGACGACCAGCGGCCACAAGAAGGCGTTCCAGCTGTCGATGAACGCCAGCGCCCCCAGTGAGGCCAGCATCGCCGCGGAACTCGGGAGCGCGACCCGCCAGTAGAGCCCGAGCCAGCCGAGGCCGTCCAGACGGCCGGCTTCTTCCAGTTCCTTGGGGAACCGGAGGTAGAAGTTGCGGAACAGCAGTACCGCAAAAGGGTTGAACAAGCCAGGCGCGATGATGCCCCACAGCGTGTTCACTCCGCCGAGGGAGCCCACGACGATGAACGTCGGGACGAAGGTCGCCGAGCCCGGGATCATCAGGGTGGCGATGACGAGCGCCAGCAGGAATCCGCGTCCTGGCAGAGGAATCCGTGCGAAGGCGAACCCGGCGGCCGAGGCGAACAGGGTCGAGAGCGGTGCGCTGATCAGCGCGACGATCAGTGAGTTCCGCAGGCCGTCCGCCATGTGCAGGGTCGGGTCGGAGAACAGGGAGGTGAAGTTCTCCCAGTGCGGGGTGGACGGCCACCAGGTCCAGTGCGGTGACGTGATGCCCTGGGAGTCCATCAGGGAGTTGCGGAGCATGATGTAGAAGGGCGCCAGGAAGATCAGGGTGACCACGCCGATGAGCGCGCTCCGGGCCGTCACCCGCACGGTGCGGTTGAGTGATCGCACGGTTCTCACTCCTCGTTCTTCCCGAAGCCGGTGATCCGGCCCTGGATCAACGTCACGGCTACGATGAGGGCGGTGACCGTGAACGCACCGGCCGATCCGAGGCCGTAGTTCTGGTCCTGCATCGCCTTGCCGTACAGGTAGACCAGTGGCGGGCGCACCGCTGTCGCGGCACCGCTGGTCGCCCCGCCGCCTCCGGTGAAGAGGTTGTAGAACTCGTCGAATGCCTGGAACGCAGCGATGAACAGCAGCATGAGCACCGCCACCGAGGTGTTGCGGAGCATCGGCAGCGTGATCCGGCGCGTCAGGCGCCAGCCGGTCGCGCCGTCGAGGGACGCCGCCTCGTAGACCTCCCGGGGGATCCCCTGGAGGCCGGCCAGGAACAGGACCATGAAGAAACCGACCTGGAGCCAGAGCCGCAGGGTGACGATCACGACCCAGTACAGCGGTGGGCTCTGCGTCTGGAGCCAGGGCGTCGCATCCATCCCGAACCAGGCGCCGATGGTGTTGGCGACGCCGCCGGGGACGCCGTTGAACAGGCACATCTTCCACACCAGCGAAGCGGCCACGTACGACACCGCGGCCGGGATCAGGAAGCTGGTGCGGAACAGGGCCCTGCCACGCCTGATCCGGTGGACCATCAGAGCCAGACCGAGCGAGCCGGCGAACGTGACCGGCACGATGAACAGCGTGAACAGCAGGATCTGGGTGAGCGACTTGCGGAACTCGGGGTCCGCGAGGAGCTGGGAGTAGTTGGCGAATCCGACCCAGTTGCCCAGGGCGATCGTGCGGTCCGCCTTGGAGAAGCTGAGCAGGAAGCTCCACACGATGGCGACGTACTTGAAGATCCCGATGCCGACCAGGATCGGGGCGCTCAGCAGGGCGAAGGCACCTATGGTCCGCCAGTCCGTACGTCGACGCCGGGTTGCCGCGGGGGCGGCGTCCCCCGACAGGTCCTCGGGACGTCCTGAGCGCGTCGGCGACAGCGTCGCCCGGGGGGCGGTGCCCATCAGACCTTCTGCTTGTCGATCTCGGGCTGGGCCTTCGCGGCACCGGCGGTCAGCAGGTCCGCCACGTCGCCCTGACCGGTCATCGCCTTGGACACGGCGTCGCTGAAGGCGGTACGGACCGCGCTTGACCAGGTGTTCGGGTTCGCCGTGCCGTACGCGGCCGCCAGCTCGACGGCTTCCTTGGCTGTACCGGTACGGAGCTTGTCGGCCGCGGCGACGACGGCCTTGCGCGGCGGGATGTGGAGACCGTAACTCTGGGAGAAGTCCTTCTGCAGATCGGTCTGCGCGATCCACAGCCACTGCACGTACTTCTTCGCCGCTTCGACGTTCCCGCCCTTCGCGTTGACCAGGCAGCTCCAGCCGCCGATCCGGACCACCGGCTTGCCGCCCGCCTTCAGGGCCGGCCACGGGGCCACGCCGAAGTCGTCGCCGAGCTCCTTCTCGACGGCGGGCATCGACCACAGGCCGCCCCACTGCATCGCGGCGGCGTTCTGGGTCAGGGCCGACGGGTCCCACCAGTCGGTGGTGAAACCGCGCAGCAGCGAGTTGTCGGCATGCAATCGCTTGACGGCGGTCAGGGCCTCGACGGCTCGTGCGGAGGCGAACGCGGCCTTCCCGTCGGCCACCAGCTCGCCACCGTTGGACAAGATCGCGTTGAACGGAGCGTCACCGACGCCGTCGTTGCCGACGAACAGGCCCTTGGTGTTCTTTGTCGTGAGCTCCTTGGCGGCGTCGGCGAGTTCGACGAACGTCGTCGGGACCTTGATGCCGGCCTTGTCCAGGGTGCTCTTGCGGTAATAGAGCATCATGGCGTCGTCGACCTGCTTGACACCGTAGAGCTTGCCGCCGGCCGTCAGGTACTCCAGGTTGGTGCTGGTGAAGTCCGACTTGCTCGCGCCGTAGATGTCATCGAGCGCGGCTATCTGGCCGCTCTTCGCCAGGCCGGTCTCGAAGTCGCCCAGTTCGAAGACGTCGGGCGCCTCGGAGGTCAGCAGCGTCGAGCTCAGCTTCGCCTGGTAGTCGCCGGGTATCCAGCTGATCTTGACCGCGATGTCCGGGTTGGCCTTGGTAAAGGCGGTGGCGTAGCGGGTCACGGCCTGCTGGGTCCCGGCCTCGCCGTAGGCGTGGTACCAGACGTTCAGCGTGGTCTTGGGGCCGCCGGCGGAACCGCTGCCGGCCGGGTCGGTGCTGCACGCGGTGACGGCGCCCGCGACGAGCAGAAGGGACCCGCCGAGAAATCCCCGTCGGCTGAGGTCGGCCTTGCGTAGGCTCATTTCGCATCCTGTCTTCGTTGAGGGATCAAAGGACACCGGTCAGGGCTGTGCGGCGGCGCCGAAGCCATACGTCGTGCGCGTGGTCACCGGGCGCGTGGTCACCGGGCGCGTGCGGTGGTGCGGACCTGAGGGAACAGGGCCTGGATGCTGACCGCGGCGGCGCCGCGGGCCCACTCCTCGAACGGAAGCGGACGGACGAGGACCGGAGCCCGAGCGGCGGCTCCGAAGGCGTGCGCGGCGAACGACGCCCAGATCCGCTCCTCGAACAGGTCGTACGTGTCGAGCCCTTCGCCGGAGACCACGATCCGCTCAGGGCCGCAGATGTTGACCATCGCCGCGACCGCGAGCCCGATCGCGGTTCCGGCCTTGGCGAAGACCTCCTTCACCGGCTCGTCGCCCGCTCGCGCCCGCTCCACGGCGCGTCCGAAGTCCATGTCGCTCTCGCCGGACGCCGTTCGCGCGGCCGCCAGGATCGCCCCGGTGGTGGCGACGGTCTCGACGCAGCCCTGACGGCCGCAGCGGCAGCGCGCGCCGTCCGGATCTACGCAGATGTGCCCGATCTCCCCGGCCACGCCGTACGCCCCGGTGAGCAGACGGCCGTCGACAACGATGCCGCAGCCGATGCCGGACCCGACGGTGACGAGCGCGAACGAGTCGGTTCCCACACCCTCGCCGAACCAGTGCTCCGCGACGGTGAGCGCCTTGACGTCGTTCTCGACGGTGACGCCGAGCCCGGTCGCCTCGGCCGCGAGCTGGCCGATCGGGACGTCCTGCCAGCCGAGCCGGGCCGACCACCGGACCAGCCCCCGGACCCGGTCTACGTCACCGGAGATGGCGACGCCGAGATTCCGGGTCCGGGCGCGGTAGTCAGGGCCGGAGTCGAGGAGTTCGTCGACGAGCGCGGCGAGTTCCACGACCACGGCCTCAGGGCTGCGGTCCGGGAGCTGACGCCGAACGGAGACCCGCACCTGGGCCCGGAGGTCGCAGAGGACGCCGACGATCTCGCCGACCATCTCGTCGACGAGGTCTTCGGTCGTGACCTTCACCCCGACGAAGTACTCGCGCTCGGCGGTGACGGCCAGCGGGCTGACCGGACGTCCGGCCCCCGGCGCAATCCGTTCGGAGGCGAGCTCGTGCAGGTACCCGGCGTCGAGGAACGGCCGCGCGGCCTTGGTGACGGCTGCCGACGACAGGTCGAGACGGCGGGCCATCTCCACCCGGCTGAGCGGGCCTTCGGTCAGGAGGAGGGACAGGACTGCGGACGCCGCAGGCGTCGCCGAGAGCGTCTTGGCTGACTGTTCTGGAAACACGGGTGAAACCTAGGGGTATTAAATTAACTTCGTCAAGTATTGAATCCCAAGGGATTCCCCACCTACGCTCGGGCCCCAACTGCCCGTGCTCACAGGGGATTCAGCCTTGAACCACCCGCCCGTATCCTTCGACCCCGCGACCGGCCTCGGCCTGCTGCGCACCCCGAACAGTCTGTACGCGCTGCGCGTCGGCCAGGACGGAAGCCCGCGGCACATCTACTGGGGTGCCCCCTTGGGAGCCTCCGCGGTGGCCGCACTGCCCGAGGCGCACTCGCCTGCGGTCAGCAGCTTCGAGGCGGAGGCAGCACCCGACGAGCTGGGCATCCAGACCGGGGCCCGGTTCGGTCCCGCCGGGCTCCAAGTCCGTTTCTCCGACGGGGTGCGAGGGGCACAGTGGCGGTTCGAAGGACACAGCGCCGAGGGCGGAACACTGCGGATCCACCTCAGGGATTTCGTCTATCCGCTCGCGGTGGACCTCTGCTACCGCGTGCGCGACGACACCGACGTCATCGAGCGCTGGACCGAAGTCACCCACACCGGCGCCGGCCTGGGAACCGACGCGGCGGACGGCCCGGGCCGCGGGCCCTTCGTCCTCGAGCGCTGCGACTCCGCTTCCTGGGCGCTGCCGCACCGCGCGGACTACCGGCTCAGCCACTTGGCCGGCGGCTGGAACAGCGAGTTCCAACTGAACCGCGACCGACTCCCGGTCGCCGAGACCGTCCTGACCAGCCGCCGCGGTCTCACCAGCCACCACGCGAACCCGTGGCTGGCGCTGGACGACGGGACCGCCGACGAGGAGCGGGGCGAGGTCTGGAGCAGTGCCCTGGCCTGGAGCGGGAGTTGGCGGATCACCGTGGACCGTGATCCGGTGGGCCGCACCACCTGGAGCGGCGGATTCGGGCACGAGGGCGTCAGCTGGACGCTGGAGCCGGGACAGAGCCTGCGCACACCGGTCTACGCCGGGCTCTACAGCTCCTGCGGATTCGGCGCGGCCAGCCGCTCCTGGCACCGGTACGTCCGCGCCCACGTCCTGGCCCACCCGGACGAGGACCGGCCGGTCCTCTACAACTCCTGGGAGGCCACCGGGTTCGACGTCTCGGAGGCCGGGCAGCGGAAACTCGCGGCGGCCGCCGCCGACCTAGGCGTCGAACTGTTCGTCCTGGACGACGGCTGGTTCGGCGCGCGCCGCGACGCCCGCGCCGGGCTGGGCGACTGGACTCCGCGCGCCGACGCCTTCCCGCGCGGTCTGCGCCCGCTGTCCGACGAGGTGCACCGACTGGGGATGAAGTTCGGGCTGTGGGTCGAGCCGGAGATGGTCAACGCCGACAGCGACCTGTACCGCACGCACCCGGAGTGGGTCGTGCACGCACCGACCCGGCGGGCCACCGAAATGCGCGACCAGCTCATGCTGAACCTCGGGCGGCCGGACGCGGCGGCGTGGGTCCTGCGGACACTGGACGGCCTGGTCCGCCAGCACGGTGTCGACTACCTGAAGTGGGACGCCAACCGCGTCGTCACGGAGGCCGGCTGGAGCGGCCACCGGGACCCGGACCGGCTGTGGATCGACCACACCCGCGCGGTCTACGCGATCATGGACCAGCTGCGCGGCGACCACCCGGACCTGCGGATCGAGGCGTGCGCGGGCGGCGGCGGCCGCGCCGACCTCGGTGTCCTCGCACGCACCGACGAGATCTGGACCTCGGACAACACCGACCCCGTGGACCGGCTCGGCATCCAGCACGGGTTCAGCCAGCTGTTCCCGGCCCAGGCGATGGCGGCATGGGTCACCGACAGTCCGAACGCGGCGACCGGACGCGCGACGCCGCTGCGCTTCCGGTTCCATGTCGCGATGGCCGGGGTGCTCGGCCTCGGCGGCGACCTGATCGCGTTCACCGCCGAGGAGAAGGCGGAGACCGCCGAACTCCTGGCCGCGTACAAAGAGATCCGCGCTCTGGTCCAACACGGGGACCAGTACCGGCTCACCGGAGAGGGCGGCGTCCGGGCGGTGCACTACGCGGCCCCGAACGGCGCGGAACACGCGGTCATCGCCTGCCGTCCCGCGACACGCTTCGGGCACGCGCCCGCCCCGCTGGCGCTGCCCGGACTGCGGTCCGACGCCCGCTACGAGGAGCTGCCCGTCGGCACGGTCCACGACGGCGCTCTCCTGACCACGCGGGGCCTCGACCTGGGCCTGCCGGACGGCGACTACGCGAGCCGGCTGATCCGGCTGCGGCGCCTGTGACCACAGGACCGGGACGGCACGGCACCATGCCGGGCGGCGGGAACGGGCCGCTCTTGGGGACCGGACCACGTGGCTGCACCCCAGCAGGATGGACCGGTGCCCCTCATGGGTCTCGCCCAGTTCTTCTCGTACAGGGCCACAGCATCGGCCTTGGACTCGTCCGCATAATCCTTTAGCGCCATCGGCGGTCTTCTCACCCTCCGGATCAAGCAGATCCAGTATCAGCGTGTCCGCCACTCAGGAGGAGGGCCCGGGGTGCTGGAAGGCGTCGCCCATCTGTTCAGCCAGTTGTCGGGCGACCAGTCCGTTCCGGCCCCGTCCACTTCAGGCGAGGCCGGTGGCGGGCTGTGTCGCGTAGCGGCTCATCGCATCGATGTTGACCTGTGGCGTCAGCGGCCGGCCTCCGGCGAGCACCTCCTGAAGGTCTCGGAAGTACTGCACGTACAGGTCGGGTGTGAATGTGCTGAGCATGACGGCGGGTTGGTCGGTCAGGTTCGCGAAGGTGTGCGGGGTTCCGGGCGGAACCATGACGAGTGTCCCCGCGGTGGCGTCGTAGTCGTTGTCCCCGACGGTGAACCGCACGTTGCCGGAGAGGACGTAGAAGCCCTCGTCGTGTTGGCCGTGGCGGTGCTGCGGTGGACCCTGCGTGTGCGGGGCGAGGACGGACTCGGCGATCGCGAGGCGGTGCCCGGTGTGGCTGCCGTCCTCCAGAACGCGCATGCGCGTGGTGCCCAGAACGATCGTCTCGCCGTCGCGGGGACCCACCACCGACACGGCGGGGTCGGGCTGTGCCTCGCTGGTCTTCGTTTCTTCGGTCATGTTCACGAGTGCACCGCCGGGACCCCGTCGGTGTCCAAGACCCATTCAACAGGGCCGATACCTCATGGGTATCGTTGCAGCGTGGAGCTTCGGACCTTCGATCGGAGACGTTCTCCTCGCGGTATCCGTTCTGTCGCGCTACCGCCCGTCAGGTCATCAGGGCTGGTGGCAGCCATTTTGAGGCAGTTGCTGCGGAGGCGGATGGTGGCTTCGACGGCGGTGGCCGCCCTCGGGCCTCGCCCTGAGGACGTCTCGAAGACATCCGCCGAACGAACCACTCGGCCCACCGGGCTGGCTTGTTACCGTTCTCGCGCGTCGGCGCCAAGGACGCCCACCGGCAGCCGTGCCTGGTCGATTGCCATCTCATCGGCCTTGCGGGCCCGGTCGAAACGCTTCTGCACGCAGAGCGGCGCAGCCCGTGGCGCATCCGCCCACACATGCGGTTTGTAGCTTTCGGCCAAGTTCATCACGCAGAGTCGTTATGCATGAGCTTTGCGTGTCCGGCTGGCTACGATCCTCACAGCGGACGTCAGGCTTGTCGCCGGACCGGCGCGGACTTCCGTTTTCCCCTTTTGCCGCGAGTAGAGGGTTGGATCCCTGTGACAACACGCGTGGAAGACGTTCGGAAGCTTCTCGACCAGGCGGCGGGCGGGGCGGTCGAGATCCCCGTGTCCGTGTTCGCCGACCCCGAAGCTGCGGCGCTTGTTTTTCCGGGCGGCACGGTGCGGATCGACGGTGCGGTGTGCGATCCGCAGGCCCTGTCGGTCGGCGGGCAGGCCTCGGTCACCGCGTCCTCGGCACCGGTGGATATCGCGTTCACCGTCGACGGCGAGTGGGTGACCGGGACCCTGGCAACCGCAGATCTCGGCGAGGGCCGCGTTCTGGTCCTGGTCGACGGTGCCCCGGCCGACACGGACCTGCCCTCCGGTGCCTGGGTCCTGGCGGACGGCCGGGCGCTGCGGATGACCAGGCGCACGCCCGCGCCGCCGAGCGACCGCGAACGTCTGGACGGCCTGGGCCGCGCCCTGCCGCCGGTGAAGCACCGCGGCGGAGCCGCCCGCGACCGCACCCCGCAGGCGCTGGTGACCGAGAACGGCATCCTCACCCCCCGCCCCGGACCGCGGCGCCGCAAGGGCATGCGGGTCCTCGAGGCGCCGTCGGTGCGCGGCTGGTCGCCGATCGGCACGCCCGGCGGCGACAACGGCCTGAGCGTCGACTACTATAATCCGCCGCTGCGGATCGCCGGCGCACTGACCGCACTGCCGGCCTCCCCGCCGTACAAGACGGTGGTCGGCGGGGTACTGCTGGTGGACACCGGTGCGTTCAACGGCTCGGCCATGGGCGCTTACGTCGTCCCCGACGGCACCGGCGCGGATCCGTCGCTCTTCGCCTACGGCTCCCTCGGCAGCCAGACCGGCTTCGGGCCGCCGCTGTTCCAGGTGCGCGGCATCTCGGCCGGGTTCGGCTGGAACAGCCGCGTGCGGGTCCCGGCGGCCGACGCGCTGGGCAGCTTCCCGTTCCTGATCGCACTCGACAACCCGGGCGAGATCGGCGCCGACGACGAGGAGGTCGACCCGCTCAAGGTCCTCGGAGAGCTGATCGGCGGCTCCAACCCGTGGGTACGGCCGCAGGAGGGCGACCTCTGGTTCGCCGCCGGCCTGGCCTTCGACTGCTTCGAGACCTTCAGCGGCCGCGCCATGGCGCTGGTGCAGACCGGCTCCGACCTGACGATCAGCCTGCTGGGCGTCGCCGGGATGCAACTGCCCACCAAGAGCGACAAGAAGATCGCCCGGGTGGAGATCGGCATCGAGGCCACCCTGCGCCCGACGGCCGGGGAGCTGAGCATCGGCGCGGCGTTCACCGAGAAGACGTTCCTCATCGACCCGAACTGCAAGCTGCGCGGCGGCGTCGGCATGAAGTTCTGGTTCGGCGACCACCCGCAGGCCGGCGACTTCGCGTTCCTGCTCGGCGCGATCCCCGCAGGCCGCGAACTGCCCGCCCGCTACCCCCGCCAGCAGCCGGCCGGTCTGACCTGGGGCGTCGGCTCGACCGTCAACATCACCGGCAACGCCTACGCCGCGTTCACCCCCAAGTCCCTGATGGCCGGCGGCTCCCTTGACGTCGTCTTCCAGTCCGGCATGCTGCGGGCCTGGCTGACCGCCCGGGTGGACGCCCTGCTGGAGTGGAACCCCTTCTACTTCGACGTGGGCATGGGGATCCGGGTCGGGGTCTCCGCAACCATCAAGATCTGGTTCGTCAAGATCAGGATCTCGATCGAGGTCGGCGTCAGCGTTCGGATCTGGGGGCCCGCGGTGGGTGGCGAGGCCACCGTCCACCTGTGGTTCATCTCCTTCACCATCGGCTTCGGCGCCGGCCGCCGCAACCAGGCCCCGGCGCTGGACTGGGGCGGCTTCCAGGGCATGCTGCCGCCACCCGAGAACATGGTCCGCACCACGGCTATCGCCGGATACACGGGCGAGGGGACCCCGGCCACCCGCGGCGCCATCAAGCCGTGGCTGGTCAGCAACGGCGGCTTCACCTTCACCGCCGACACCCCGGCCCCCGTCAGCAAGGTCTACCTGAACCAGGACGGCGACACCGTCGAGGTGGCCACCGGCACCACCGTGGACATCCTGCCCATGCACGTGCGGGGCAAGGGCAGCGAACTGCGCGTGCGGCTCACCTACAACGGCCAGCCGTCCCTCCTGACGCCCTGGGGCCGTTCCGTCCTGCGCGGCAACGTGCCCAACGGCCTGTGGGGCCAGCGGCCGGACGCGCCGAACGACGGGATCATCCCCGACCGGATCCTCGGGATCCGGCTGACCTCGCCGCCGGTCGACCACGGCACCTCCACCGGGTTCCTCGACGAGCAGGCCATCTCCTTCGACCCGATCAACCCCGACGGCAACCAGCCGCTGTCCGCCGGCGAACCGGTCACGGGCCCGGAGCCGAGGCGGCCCGGCGGGGTCATCGCCGCGATCCAGGCCGGCATCGACACCACCGCCACCCGCACCAACCGCACCGCCCTGGCCCAGGCCCTGACCGGTCTCGGTGCCGACCTCGGCGTGCTCGACACCGACCTGAGCGGCTACGCCCGTGCTGCGGGCACCGCCTTCACCGCCGAGCCGATGCTCATCGCCGGCTGACCGGACGAGCCGCACCGGGCCGCCCGCCTGACGGCGGCGGCCCCCGCCGAGGCGCGCCCAAGACCGCGCCGGCCGTCGTCACCACCGGATCCCATCGCTGCGTCCTGTCGAAAGGCACGCCCGTGACCACCACGTCCGAACCCGCCCCCCAGCCGCGCACCAGCGCACCGGCGGCCCAGCACCGCACCCGGTTCTTCGACCACCGGATCCCCTCCCTCTACGCCGGCCGCTACCGGATCGACAACCGCCAGACCCTCAAGAATCTCGACGGAGCGGACCGCGTCATCGACGCCACCCCGCAGCCCTTCGACGTCGTCCAGCCGCGCTTCAGCTTCGACCCGACCGGCATCCACGCGCAGTTCCCCGTGCCGGACGCCGTCGGCACGTACAGCCAGACCCTCGCCCACATCAACCTCGACGCCCCCGGCCTGCCCTGGAACCGCCCCCTGGGCCCGGGCCAGCCGGCCGCCGTCCCGTGGATGGCCCTGCTGCTGTTCCGCGAGGACGAACTGCCCGAGGACCCGGACGCGGTGGGCCTGGTCAGGGCCGGCACCGTGCGCCGTCTCCTGGACGGCGCCCTCGGCGCCGGCAAGCCCCCCGCACTCCCGCCGGAGAGCCTGCGCCCCGACGAGTACGACGAGCAGTGCGCCACCGTCCTCGTCCCCAAGACCCTGTTCGACGCGGTGAAGCCGCTGCCCGCCGAGATGGGCTACCTCGCGCACCTGCGCGAGGGCGGGCGCCCCGACGCCACCCGCGCCGGCACGGACCCCGAACCCGACGAGGGCGAACTCAACGCCGTCCTCGTCGCCAACCGCTTCCCCGCCGCCACCGGCGGGCGGCACGTCGTCCACCTGGTCTCCCTCGAGGGCTTCGACCAGCACCTGACCACCCCCGCGCCCACCGAAGGCGTACGTCTGGTCTCCCTCGCCTCCTGGTCGTTCACCACCGAACCCGACTCCGGCATCGGCTTCGGCGACCTCGCCCAGCACCTGGCCACCACCGACGGCACCACTCCGCGTCCCACCGATCAGCTGCGCCTGCGTGTCCCGGCCGCCGGCCCGGCCAATCCGGCCGGCCCGCAGAAGGAGGCCCTGGACCGCATGGGGGGCGGGGCCGTGGCCCTGCCGCAGCGTCTGGAGAGCGGTGAGCGCACCCTGGCCTTCTACCGCGGCCCGCTCACCGCGCAGCCGGCGCAGGGGCTTCCCGCACCAGCTGCCACCCGCCTGGAGTCCCCGGGTGAGGCGCTGGTCTACCTGCAGCAGTACGGCGTCTTCGACACCGCCTACGCCGCCGCGTTCACCACCGGGCGCACGCTCGCCCTCGCTGACGCCGAGTTCCGTAGCGCCCTGCTGGAGTTCCGCTCCGCCGCCCGCACCGCAGCCCGCCGCCTCGCCTCCCACCCGGAGCTCACCGCCCGCGCCGCGACCGCACTGACCAGCCGTCACCTCACCGCACCCCTCGCCTTCGAGGCCTTCGACCGTCTCCTCGTGGACGGCGACACCCGATCCGGCGAGGCCCGCCTCGCGCAGGCTCTCGACCAGGCCGGCCCGCAGCTGCGCGCCGGCCGCCGCCGCACCGCGGCCCGGACCCGTCGCACCATCGGCGACACGCGTGCCGTACTCGCCCAGCCCGGCGTCGCGAGCCTGCTCACCCAGGCCGCCCCCGACGAGTTCAAGAAGGTCACCGCCTGGCTGGACGCGCTGCGCCGCCTGGAGCTGCTGGGCCTGACCCACCTGGCCCCCGATCCTCGCGCGCTGCCGGCCGAGAGCATCCGCTTCGCCTACATCGACACCGACTGGGTGCGGGCGGCCGTGGACGGTGCGCTGAGCGTCGGCGTCGGCCACACCCTGGACGCCGACCTCAACGCCCTCGCCACCGGTGGCGGACCGGTCCCGCAGTGCGCGGTGCTGATCAACTCCAGCCTGGTGCCGAACTGGCCCCACACCATTGTCACCGCCTACCGGGGTTCCAATGTGGTGGAACCGGTGCGCGACGCGGTGTTCGGCACCGAGATCCGCCTGCTGCTCTACCCCGAGGTGATCGACCGCTTCGAGATGGCCGAACCCCCACGCGGCCTGTGCTTCGGCCTCAGTGACATCGGCACCATCGAGCTGCGCCAGATCACCGGGGACCGGATCGGCCACCCCATGGGAGAGTTCCCGCCCCCGCCCCCCGCGGACGACAGCCGATTCCGCCGCTTCCTGCGACCCGGCGAGCGCGACGTCCTCAACGTCGATGGCGCCGGCGATGCCCTGGTGCCCGCTCTGTCCACCGCCCACGGGCTCACCGGAGGCCGGCGGATCACCTCCGCCCAGTTCGCCCTCCAGATGATCGACGCCCCGCAGGCGCAGACCTTCTCCCGGCCCTGAGCCCTGCCCCGTTCCCGCGCCGTACTGCCAGGCGCTGACCCCGAAAGGACCTCGGGCCATGTCCGTGGACACCACCCTCATCGTGCCGGTCGAGGTCGCGGCCCTCGCCGTCAACCGGGCCACTCGCGACACCGCAACCCCGCATGTGTTCCACCGCTGGATCACCAACTTCAGCAGCATCGGCGAAGGCGTCCCCGCGGAGCCCGCCCCGTTCTCCAGCCCCGAGGAGTGGACCGGCCGGGAGGACCGCCTCGGCGTCTACCTCCAGTGGGAACTGCCCGCCGCCCTCACCCGCGGCCGCCACGACGAGGAGGAAGGCGTCGGTGACTTCCCCCTGGTGCCCAACCGGTGGCTCGTCGTACGCCACACCGACAGCGCCCGGAAGCTCAAGGCGTGGATCGTCGAGAGCGACTACCTCGACCCCATGAACGGCACCGTCTCCTTCCAGGACCCCGACAGCGAGGAAGCCGCCCCGACCCTGATCGGCAAGTGCCACGAACTCACCGGCCCCTGGCGGGAACCGGTCGACGCGCACGCCCCGTTCCTCACCGCGATCGGCCCCGGACTGCTGACCTTCTCGGTCTTCCAGCCCTACAACAGCAACGTCTTCTCCTTCCACGACACCCTCCTCGACGCGACGGGCGGCGAACCGCCCGCGCGGGAGCGGCTCAGCTACCTCGTCGCCGGCTGGTACGCCCAGCCGGACAGCGACATCCTCGCCGGCACCGACGACCTCGCCGCGCTGCTCGAGCGCCTGCAGTGGAAGCCGCCCGTCGGCTCCGGCGGCGGCATCCGCTCCTCCGTCTACTCCGGAACGGTCCTGGGGCTGGACTGGGACCTCACCGGCCCCGTCCCCGACTCGCCCTGCCCGGCCCCCGCCGACGTCACCCCGATCGTGTCCAACAGCATCGCCGAGGCCGTCGCCGAACTCGGTGCGCAGGCCGGCGGCGAAGGCGCGCTGTCCGGGGACGAGGCCGACCTGTTCCGGGCGTTCCTGCTCGGCGGCATCGACGCCCTGGAAGAGCGCGACCGGCCCGAGGCCGACATCCTCACCGACCGCCGCGCCCACGACAGCGCCTTCGGCCCCGTGCCCGGCGGATACCGCTGGTTCATCGGCGAACGCGGAGAGGAAACCGGCCGCACCACCTCCCGCGCGGCCCTCGCCGCGGAGGCCGACACCGTCGCCGACCTCAACCGTCGCCAAGCCGTGCACGACGCCACCGAAGCCGAGCTCGACACCGCCCGCGAGCACCTCTACCACCTGTGGTGGCTCAGCCACCTGCGCAAGAAGTCCCCGGACTTCACCGGCCGGATCGAGGACGAACTCGACCCCGGCAACGCGGACGGCGCAGCCGGACGTGTCGTCGCCCTCGCCCACGAGCTGGCCGGGCAGCGCGCCGCACTGCCCTGGGGCAAGAGCGAGACGGATCTGGCCGCGCGCATCGACATCCTGTACCCGGCCTACGGGGCCAGGGCCTCCCGCCGCCTGATCCGGGTGCCCGCCGAGGACTTCGAGTACAGCGCCGACCCGGTCCTCACCCTCCAGGGCGCCAACCTCCACGCCCCGCTCACCCGCGACACCGCCCTGCCCTGCCGCACCCCCGAACGCCTGGTCACCCGCGCCTCCGGCATCACCACCACCGACGTCGCCGCCACCGCGGCCCAGATCAACCTCACCGGCCAGCAGCCCCCCTGCTTCCCCGCTCTGCTCAGCGAGTTCCTCATCCTCGAGCGCGCCCTGAAAACCGGGGCGATCCGGGACGTCACCGGCACCCTGCCCGAGTACGGCACCGCACCCTGGGCGATGCCCTGGCAGCCGCTGTTCCTGCTGTGGAAGGCCGAATACTTCCCCCTGCCGCTGCGCGACGGTGACACGGCGCACTGGGAGTTCATCGACGGTTCCCGCTACCAGTGGAAGGGCACCGGAGAGCCCGGCACCCCGCTGGTCGTCTCCGGCCGCCAGATCCTGGCCCCCAGTGCCGGCCACATCGTCGAAGGCACCCTGCAGAGCTACGCCCGTGTGCGCGACCAGCTGCCCGCCGACGCCCTGCGGAGCGTCCGCACTCAGGCCCGGGAGGCGGACTACCTCTCCCAGGCTCTCGACGGTTTCGGCGCCGCCATCGCCCAACGCCAACCGCTGGCCGGCCTCCAGCCCGCCGGCGACCTCGCCACCCTCATCGGCAACGGTGACTACCCCCCGCCGGACCCCGGCCCCCTGAAGGCCAGCGACTGGGACCCCGACCCCGTCTCCACCTTCCAGGACCTGCGCGCCGGCCAGCTCGCCTTCCTCGACCTGGCCGTCGTCGACCGGTTCGGACGCTCCGTCAACCTCATCACCAACCCGGCGCACTTCCGCCCCGAGATGCCCGACACCATGCGCCCGGCCCACCCCGTCAGCGACGAGGACTCCGACCGGCTGGTCGAGCTCGGCCCGCGCCTGCTCCAGCCGGCCCGGCTGCGCTTCGACTTCCTCGCCGCCACCACCGACGAGGACACCGACCTGACCCCAGGCGCCAACCCCGTCGGTGCGTGGCTGCTGCACAACCGCCTCGACCAGTCCCTCGTCGTATACGCCCCGGACGGAGCAGCGCTCGGTGAACTGCGCGTCACCCTGAACGCCGGAGGCGGGCGGGAGGTCTCCTGGTCCGCCCTGCCCGGCTCCGAGGTGACCCGGTTCGAACAGCTGCAAACGGTGGCTCCTCACCCCTACCGGCTGCTCAACGCCGTGAAGACCCGCGGCCCGCAGACCTTCGACGCGTTCCGCGCCACCGTCGACCGGACCCTGGAGACCATCGACCCGGACGGCCCGGCCGACCCCGGCCTCGGCTTCCTCCTCGGCCGCCCGCTCGCCCTGGTCCGCACCCGCCTCACCATGAACCTGCGCGGCCCCCTGCGCACCGATGTCAGCTGGCAGAACCTCTTCGAGCCCTCGCCTTCCGAGCTGCCCGGCTACCCGTGGGCGATCCGCCTCGGCGAGGCGCAGCAGAGCGACGACGGCCTGGTCGGCTACGTCCTCGACGACGACTACGAGCACTTCGAGACGGTCATCGACCCTTCCGCCGGCGGCGGGCAGTACCTTCGGCCGATCGGCGACAAGCCCAGTCTGGAACTGGACTTCGGTGACCACAACACCGCGGTCGCCACCGTGCTGCTGGACCCTCGGGCCGCCGTGCACGCCACCACCGACATCCTCGCCACCAAGAAGGTCTTCGTCCCGCAGGAGTTCACCGCTCAGGCGATCGCCCGCATGAGCGTGAATTTCCGCACCGGACCGCTCCTGGCCGCCACCACCACCCTGCGCGGCAGCCAGGGCGAGAGCGAGGAAACCGTCCTCATGCCGGTCCCGGCCGGCGTCGTCGGCACCTGGAGCTGGTCCGAGAACCGCGGCGGTGAGTGGGAGAAGCTGCCGATCCTCAGCCAGGACCAGTACGACCTCCCCCTCGCCGAACCCGAGATCCGCTCCGGCTTCCTCACTCTGGACGACGCCGTCGCCCACAGCCGCACCGACCACTGAGAACCCGCCACGCTGAAGGAGCCCCCTTGTGACCGTCGTGACCCAGACCCAGGACGCCGACACCTCCGCGGCCAATGACCCGTTGCTGTCCTACACCGTCAGCACCACCCCGAGCCCGCTCAAGGCATCGCCGGAGAATCCGCAGGTCCCCGAGGAGATCGGGGAGGTGATCATTTCCGTCGCCCGGCAGAGCGGCACGCCGGCCGATGTGGAGTGGATCAGGGTGAAGGTCCCGGCCGGGACGATGGCACCCGACCTCGCCACCGACCTGAACAAGATCAGCCCCCGCATCAGCCTGACCGGCTGGACCGTACGCCTGGACGCGGCCGCCAAGGAGTTCGTCTGCGCACCCGCCGGAAGCCACGCACCCATCGGCCCCGACACCGGGTTCACCATCCAGCTGTCCGACATCCCCGTCAGCCGGAAGGTCGGCACCGCCCCGGTCACCGTCACCGAACGCTCCCGCACCGGAAGCTCCGCCTTCCAGGACCGCACCACCATCTTCAACCTCGGCAAGTTCCCCGCCGACTTCTACCTGCGCAACTTCCTGTGCGAGCCGTCCATCATCGCCAACGGCGGCGACGTCAAGCTCACCTGGGAACGCTCCGCCAACGCCACCTACGAACTCCTCTACGGCGACGTCAACCGCGACGTCACCAACCGGACCAGCCTCGACATCGAAGGCATCAAGTCCGACACCACCTTCTACCTCCGCGCCACCACCGGCGACCCCACCAACCCCGTCATCCGCATCATCTCCGCCCAGGTCACCGTCACCCGGCCCGACCTCGAAGTCGGCAACCTCACCGTAGGCGGTGAACTGGCGATCACGGGGAAGGTCCTCACGCGGCAGGAACTCTTCATTGGATTCAAAGAGCGGTGGCTGAAAACCCGCGCGAAGACCGATGGCATCCTCACCGCACGGCTCCAGGGAGCCATTGGCGCAAATCTCTATGTCGACGCAGGCAGGGGCCTCCACTACCTGACGCCCCTCGGGGAGGGGCACAGCCCCTACCTGTCGATCCCGGTGCTCAAGGGTGAGGAAATCAAGCTCAAAGCCTCCACGAACGCCAACCCGAGCGTCGAGTGGTTCGGGTTCGGAAGGGATGAACTGGCTACTCCCTACCCGTAGACCGCGATCGCCGGCATGAGACAAGCCCCCGTGGCGGACAGCGCGAGAACCGCGGGGGCACCTGCCACAAGCTGCCCATTCTCAGCCAGAACAGTACGACCTCCCCCTCCCCCTCGCCGAACTCGAGATCCCCTCCGGCCTCTTCACCCTCGACGACGTCGTCGCACACAGCCGCGCCCGCCACTGAAGGAACACTCCGTTGTTGTGCGCCATCCCGCGCCGGGGGCGGGATGGCGCGGCCACCGAACCCCGAGGAGTCTTCGTGACCCTGATCGTCCAGATGCAGGACGCAGGCACCGCCGCCAACGACCCCCTGCTGTCGTACGCCGTCACCACCACCCCCAGCCCGCTGAAGGCCTCACCGGAGAACCCGCAGGCCCCGGAGGAGATCGGGGAGATCGTCATCTCCGTCTCCCGGCAGAGCGCCACCCCGGCGGATGTGAGGTCGATCCGGGTGAAGGTGCCGGCCGGCGCCATGTCGCCGGACCTCGCCACCGACCTGGCGAAGGTCACCCCGAGGATCAGTCTCACCGGCTGGAGCAGCCACCTGGATGCCGCAGCGAAGGAGTTCGTGTTCTCGCCCGCGGCCAGTCATACGCCGATCGGCCCGGACCTCGGCTGCACCATCCAGCTGTCCGACATCCCCGTCAGCCGCAAGGTCGGCACCGCTCCCCTGACCCTGACGGAGTCATCCCGCACCGGATCCTCCGCGTTCCAGGACCGGACCACCGTCTTCAACATCGGGAAGTTCCCGGCCGACTTCTACCTGCGCAACTTCCAGTGCGAACCCTCGATCATCCCCAACGGCGGCAACATCAAGCTGACCTGGGAACGCTCCGCCAACGCCACATACGACCTGCTGTACCCCGGTGTCGAACGGGACGTCACCAACCGCACCGGGCTGGAACTCGACGACATCAAGTCCGACACCACCTTCTACCTCCGTGCCACCACCGGCGACCCCACCAACCCCGTCATCCGCATCCTCTCTACCCAGGTCAGCGTCCTCAGGCCCGACCTCGAAATCGGCAACCTCGACGTCGGAGGCACCCTCAACGTCACCGGCGGCTGGTTCGAGGATTCCGTCGACCTGCCCACAGATCCCACGGGCAACGGCGTCCGGCACTACGTCGTTCCGGACGACGGATTCTTTGAAGGGTGGGTAAGACTGGAGCCCAGCCAAAACACGCACAAAGTGTTCCTGCGCGTGTGGAATTCCCATGACTACACCAAGGTGTCACAGGCAACCGCGCACAGCGACCCGCGCGACGCGCAATACGCCTCTCTCTTCAGGACGGCCCGGAAGGGAGAGAGCATTTACATCGCCAAGAGCAGCCCCGTCGCACATCCCGTCTATGAGGCTCACCTGCGGTTCACGCGAATGGGCCGCAAGAGCTGAACGGCCCTCGCCCCGGTGAGCTTCCCCAGGTTCAACACGCTGGCTTCCTGGAGAATGCACCAGCCGCACCGCAGGGCTCGATGGCCGATGTCCCGGTGGCCGGCACCGGGCCGACGATGCGTGCGCACCGTGGTGCGCTCAGCGGCCGGCCGACTGGCCATGCTGCGGTCCGGGTTCTGAGGGTGGTGCGCCCGCTGGTCGTCCTCGGGCGCACCGGGTGTGGTGTGGTGCGGGGTCGTCCTCCTGGTCGGCGTACCGCCGTCTCAATGCACGGCCTGCGTCGACCCCGGTGGGCGCGGAGTACGGAGTTCTGGGCGCAGGCCGAGGACTCCGGGCCCACACCCTCGCCATGGCCTTCGCCGACCGGTCGCGGTGAGGTCGCGGCGCTCCTCGTACCGTCCTACCTGACCAGGAACTTCACCGAGCCGAAGTGATCGGGGCCGCCCTGACCCGGCTCGAAGAAGGTCACCACCGCGCCGTCCTGGCAGCCCGTACCCCGGTACAGAACGGCAAGGCGGTCGGTGTGGTTGGTCGGCCGGTTTGCTTCACCCTGCGTGTTGTAGCAGAGACCGTCCTCGGGATCGTTCAGCTCGAACCCCTGCCACCACCCGTCCACGTAGCCTTTCGGAGGTTCTTCATGTAATCGCTCCCTCGAGGACGTCTTGCGGGGAGTCAGTGTGTCCGCCAGCACATGCCTGTGCGGCGACCGTCACCCGCACGGCCGTGGAGGAAACGATCCCGCCTCACCCCCCGGAGCTACTCCTCGCCCCGGGACCTACCCGGCCCTGCCTTGGTGGCGAACGCGGTGTTCGGGTCGAGTCCGGCGGCCTGGCAGCGGTCGGGCTGATCGGTCCGTGAGCGCGGAATGTGGGGATCGGGGTCCCGTGCGGCATGTCCGTGCCGGCCTGCGTAGGCGAGGTGGACCGCGACGTGGGAGTTTTCGGATGGGGCCTGCGGTGCCGGTGTACTGGCGCTGGACGCCGGCAGTGCGGCTGCCCTCCTTCACGTCGCCCATCTCGATCACGAGCACCGCCTGATAATCCTGCGGACCTGGCCCGTACCGTCACGTGCCGGCTGAGGCGTCCTCGTCCCGCACGGCCATGAGGGCCTCGGCCACGGCCGGGATGCGGACGATCTCGCCGCACAAGCCTCGATGCGGTCCGCCGTGTATTTCCGCACCTCGAATTCGGGATCGCGAAGCAGACCGACGATGGCCGAGGCGACCTTGCCGCTCCCGTCGTCGGGCAAGATCAGTGCCTCGCCGGCCCTGCCTCGCACGCGCGGATCCACGTCCGCGGCGAGCAGCAGCAGGGCGTCCCTGGCCGCGCCCAGAGGAGCGCGCCAGGTGGCCCAGTCGAACCCGAGGTCGGGGAACTCGGCCCGGACTGCGGGGCTCGGGTGGCCGGCGTGCCGTAGTCCCACGGCCTCCAGTTCCGGGTGTCTCAGCTCCCTCAGGGTCGAGAGCACCCTGGCCAGGATGTGCGGGTCCTCCTCCTCCCCGTCCATGGCCCAGGCCACGAGGACGACCGCCGTCTCCTTCCCGAAGGGGACTCCCTGCCGCGACCAGATGTCCAGGTAGACCTGCATCCGGTAGGACTGGAAGACGGAGAGGACGAACAGGCGGCGGCCCGGGTCCGGATGGTGCCGGTACGCGGTCACCGCCAGGAACGTTTCCGGGTCGCGGCGAAGGGCGAGGACGGATTCCGCGGACCGCCAGTCGGCATGGTGCCACTCGCCTTGCGCCAGGGCCCTGTCCACCAGTTCGTCCACGGGTGTCACGATGCCGTGCCCGGCACGGACCGTGAAGCCGCCGAGCGTCAGTCGGGCAACGTCCTCGTACTGGTCGTACTCGCCGTCCTCGCCCTGCTCCTCGTGGACGGGGCCGGACTCCCCTGTTCTGTTGCGGAGCTCCACTTCAGCACCCCGCTCGTACCCATGCCGGGCCAATGCGAGCAGCCGCTCTCGTTCGGCTTGGGGTAGCCGCAGCGGATCGTGCCCCAGCAGGGCCTTCGTCATCGCCCGAGAGCCGCCGTCCACCGCCCGCAGAAGAGGGGTCGTTCCGTCCGGCAGTCTCCGGTCCGGGTCCGCGCCACGCCCGACCAGCGTGCTCGCGGCTGCTGTGTCATGGGCGCCGACTGGAGCTCATGCTGATCCGCGTGGACAAGAAGGTCACCGCCGTCCGGGCAGCCGACGCGGAGATGGTCCGGGGGCAGACCCCCGTAGGAACGGTGGTACGGCCGGCCCATGTCGTCTCCCGTTCCGATCTGACAAACTCTTCTGGGAACGCGACCATTTGCTGCGGGGGGATCGAATGGACGTCCGGATCGAAGTGCGCTCAGCAGAGCGGAACCTTGACGTCCCGTTGCTGGAACGTCTACGGGAATGGCTTGGGAACGAAGTCGAGCTGCGCGGCCGAATCAAGCTGGTGCTCGGGCCGCAAGATCCCGAACATATGGGCAGTGGTGCCCTTGAAGGGCTTCTCCTGTCGCTCGGCTCCGGGGCCGCAGGCGCGTTGGCGCGGTCCCTTCCCCTGTGGATCCGACAGCAGCGCTCCGGTGTAGAGATCGAGTTGACGAGCAGCGCCGGCGACAAGGTCCGCCTCAAGGCGGACAATGTCCGAGATGCCGAGTCCCTCATATACCGGACACTCGACGATCAGCGGCGACGCGGTACCGATCAATGAGACTGCCGGACCCCGCCACCTCACGTGCGGTTCTGATCGGTACCCGCACATACGCCGCGAACTCCGGGCTTGAGGACCTGCCCGGGGTGACCGGCAACATCGTGCAGCTCGGCCATCTACTGCCCACCGTGACCGGCCTCTCCCCTGGTCACTGCCGGACGCTGCTCGATCAATCCGATGACCGGGCCGTGTGTCAGGAGATCAGGAAGGCGTCCAGGGAGGCGGAAGACCTTCTGCTGGTGTACTTCGCCGGACACGGGCTCATCGATCCGGAGTCCGGCGAACTGTTTCTGGCCCTCTCCCGCAGCGACCCGGACGAACCGCTGTACACCGCGGTGCGCTTCGCCGAAATCCGCGAGGCAGTGGCTGCGAGCCGGGCCCGCAACCGGGTGATCATTCTGGACTGCTGCTACAGCGGTCGCGCGATCGTGGATGCGATGGGGACGGACGTGGCGGCTTCGGCATTCGCGCAGACCGACACGTTCGGTGCGTACACGCTGACTGCGACATCCGCCAATCTGCCCGCCATTGCGCGCGCGGGAGATCGGCACACCCTGTTCACTGGCGGTTTGCTACGCCTGATTGCGGAAGGGGTGGAAGACGCCGGTCCCTACCTCACCTTGAGCTGTCTCTACGACGAACTGCGTCGTACGCTCAGCCCCCAGCCCCGCCAGCAAGGCAGTGACAGTGCCGGCCAGATCGCTCTCGCACCCAACCCGGCCTACCTGCCGAGACAACCTGAGCCGGGGGCCAGGGCAGAGCCCCGGACACCGGTCTCCGAAACCGCGACCCGCCAGCCCGTCACGTTCCGGACCAATGTGCGTCGGGTGATCTGGCAGCGGCTCCTGCTCTACTTCGCCATCACCTGTCCGCCCGGAGCGGCGGCGTTCTTCTACGTCCTATGGCTCTCCCACTCCATCAGCATCATCGCCTTGGCCGGCTCGGTGACGCCCCTCCTCGCGTGCAGCAGCCTCGTATACGGCGCTTACCAGTTGCATCGCGTACCGCGCCGCTACTTACTGCGCGTCGATCAGGACGGACTGCGGCTGACGATCGACGAAAGCTCCGTCGAGATGCACTGGCAGGACGTACGGCGTATTACCACCGTCCGTACGCGGGCATGGAACGTCAGCCCGCCACAGCTGTTGATCGTCCCGCGCCGCGGATACGCCGCTCCTCCGCGTCGGCGCCTCAGGGTGGAGCCGTACATCGACGGGCGTCGACAAGCTCTCGTGTTCTGCGACCTGAGGCGATTCAAGGAGAGGCGCCCCGGTGAAGTGGAGGCCGCGATCTCCTCCTTTGCCGGCGGACTGTGGGACGTCGACCACGGTCTGGGCGAAGCGTCAACTGTGCGGTTCGGCAGGCCGTGGCACGAGAACCTGCTGGCCGCCGCCTCGGGTGCCTTCCTTTTCGGCGTGTTCTCTGTCGCCGCATTCTTCGTCCTCTTCGAACCCCCGACCCCACCGGTCCCGGCAGCTCTGTGGCTCGTCCCCCCGGGCTTGGTCGTTGTATGCGCCGTGGTTCCGATGGTCCGGCCACCCAGCATCACACTGGATTCCGAGGGTGCCAGCATGCGGCATGCGTTCCGTCAGCTGCGGCTGCCGTGGGGGGCGGTGACCAGTGTCGTGGCTGTCTGGGGTGCTGAAAGGGGGCGGCACTACGTGCTGGTCAGGACGCAACCACCCGACAGAGGGAGCCTTTGGTTGATGCCCTACGACCGGACCCTTGGCGGCTACGTATTTGACCGGCAGGATTTGGCGCCCGGCAACGAAGAACTGGCGGCCGCATTCACACATTTCGTCGGGCCCCGTTGGCAGGGGTTCACCGACGAACTCAGCGTCCTTCGGCAACTATCCGACACCCGCGCCGTCTTCAGCGGCCGTCTGACAGGTCCTTCAGGATGGGCGATCGGCGCCCTCACGCCACTCGCCATCGCAGCGGTGGTAAGCGGCGGGGCGTTCACCACGGCGCCACCGGTGACCATCGGCGTCATGGCCGTAGATCTGATCCTGGGACTCCTCCTGCTTGTCCTGGTATTGCAGCAACGACTGGAACTGCGCATCGATCACGGTGCCATCGAGCTGGCTGCGGGACGAACCCGGACCAGGATCGCCTGGTCGGACGTCAGCCGGGTAGAGCTGGTCCCCCCGGAACGCGCCCCCCATCGACGACCCTGCATCGTAGTGTGGCTCAAGGACGGGGCCGCCACGCCTGCCCGATGGCGCTGGGGTGGGTGCCTCCGGCCGTGGTCCGGGGGCGTCCACGTCACCTGCTGCCAGCTAGGGCGGGGAACCACCGCGATCACAGCGACAGCCGCACAAGTCGAGCAAGCCCTGGCGCACTACGCTGGCGGCGCCTGAAGCTCCACGACGCGGCCGTAGCCCCCTCAAGCCCCGCAACCCCGCGCGAACAGGCCGGGCCTCGGTTGAGCCGGCTACGGCGGCGGGCCCCTGCCCGAACCGCGGGACGTCGTCCACGGTCGCGTCGCCATGAGTCAGCGCTCGGTAACGCTGGGCAAGATCGTTCCGGCCGGATCTCATGGCCGCCGCCGGACAGCCGCTCGGATGAGAGCCCGGCATCCGGAATCCGCCGGAGCTCGTGCGGTAGTCGCGCGAGCCCGGCGGTCGACTCAGCCGCGCTGAGCGCGGATGAGGTCGCGGTACCAGGCGAAGGACGCCTTCGGGGTGCGGACCTGGGTGTCGTGGTCGACGTGGACGAGACCGAAGCGCTGATGGAAGCCCTCGGCCCATTCGAAGTTGTCCATCAGCGTCCAGGTGAAGTAGCCGCGGACGTCCACGCCCTGGGCCACGGCGGCGTCGACGGCCTGGAGGTGGGTGTCCAGGTAGTCGATGCGGTCGAGGTCGGGGACGGAGCCGTCCGCGGTGACGACGTCCTCGACCGAACAGCCGTTCTCCGTGATGTAGACCGGCGGGAGGGCCGGGTAGCGCTCCTTGAGGCCGACGAGCAGTTCCCGTAGGCCGTCAGGGACGACGGGCCAGCCGAAGGCGGTGCGGCGGCAGCCCTCGATGGGGGCCTCTTCGAACGGCAGGCCCTCGGACGTCGGAGCCTGGATGCGGGTCGGGTTGTAGTAGTTGACGCCGAGCGCGTCCAGCGGGGCCGAGATCAGTTCGAGATCGCCGTCCTGGACGGAGCCGCCGAGGGTGGCGTCCGCGCCGTAGGCCGACAGGTCGGGGTAGGTGCCCGTGAGGATCGGGTCGTTGAACAGGCGGTTGTGGAGGTTGTCATAGGCCTGCGCGGCGGCCTGGTCGGCGGGGGCGTCCGAGGCGGCCCAGACCGGGGTGCAGTTGTTCGCGATCATCACTTGGAGGCCGCGCGCCCGCAGCTCCCCGAGCGCGAGGCCGTGGCCGAGCAACTGGTGGTGGACGACCGGCAGGCAGTCCAGGTACAGGGTGCGGCCCGGGGCGTGGATGCCGAGGCCGTAGCCCCAGACCGCGTGGATGAACGGCTCGTTGAGCGTGATCCACTTCTGGACGCGGTCGCCCAGCCTGTCGGCCACGATGGCGGCGTACTCGCCGAAGCGGTACGCGGTGTCGCGGCTCAGCCAGCCGCCTTCGTCCTCGAGGCCCTGCGGGAGGTCCCAGTGGAACAGGGTCGGAACGGGTTCGACGCCGCGTGCGAGCAGGCCGTCGACCAGCCGGTCGTAGAAGTCCAGACCCTGGAGGTTGACCGCGCCCTTGCCGGTCGGCTGGATCCTGGGCCAGGCGATGGAGAAGCGGTAGCCGGTGAGGCCCGCCTCGGCCATCAGCGCCAGATCCTCCTCGTACCGGTGGTAGTGGTCGCAGGCCACGTCACCGGTGTGCCCGTCGCGGACCATACCGGGGCGGGCGGTGAAGGTGTCCCATACCGACGGTCCGCGGCCGCCCTCCTTGGTGGCGCCCTCGATCTGGTAAGACGCCGTCGAGGCACCCCAGATGAACTCCGCCGGCAGATGTCCCAGCTTCATGTACGACAACCTCCAAAATATGAGTACGACTCACGTTAGCTCGCTTGATGGGATGATGGAACCGTGAACCAAGATCGCCCCCCGGGGACGCTGCGCCGCCGGCCCGTGCAGAAGCGCAGCGTCGAACGTTTCGAACGGCTGCTGGACGCCTGCGCCGAGCTCCTGGACGAGGTCGGCTACGCCGGGCTGACCACCAAGGAAGTGGCTCGCAGGGCCGAGGTGCCCATCGGTACCCTCTACCAGTTCTTCTCCGACCAGGAGGGGCTGGTCGGCGCGCTCGCCGCCCGGAACCTCGAGGCCTTCCTGGAGCGGGTCGCGGTCCGGCTGGAGCGCGAGGAACCGGAAGGCATCTCGGACGTCGTCGAGGTGGCCGTCGAGGAGTACGTCGCCATGCGCCGGACGATCACCGGTTTCGGCGTGGTCGACTTCGGTGCAGTGGGCCGGGACCATACCCTCGATCCGGCCCTGGACAACAACACGGCGGTCGCCGGACGGCTGCGCTCGCTGACCGCGTCGCTGTCCGGCGTTCAGGACGACGCCGAACTGGACATCGCCACCCGGGTGGCACTGGAATGCGCGGACGGCGTGCTGCGACTTGCCTTCCGTACCGATCCGCAGGGCGACCCCCAGCTGATCGCCGAGTGCAAACGAGTCCTCAACAGCTACCTGAACGATCGGATCCGGTCGCTGGCGACACGTCGGGGAGCGCCCTAGCGGACGCTCCTGACCTTCCAGACCAGTGCCGCGCCCAGCGCGGACATGGCCGCGGAGCAGAGGAACAACGAGCGGTAGCCCCCCAGATCCCCGATCGCGACCGACGCGAGCGGGGGAACCAGGACGTAGGGCAGGGACGTCATCAGGTTGGCCAGGGCCATGTCCTTGCCGCGGTCGGCCGAGGCAGGGAGCACCTCGGTGACCAGGGCGGTGTCGACGGCCAGGTACACGCCGAAGCCCAGGCCCAGGATGACGGCCGCGACCAGCGTCATGGTCCAGGTGGGCGACAGGGCGAGCGGGATCGCGGCGACGGCCATCGTGACGCCGCCGATGAAGACGAGCATGCGGCGCTTGCCCAGCTTGTCGGAGAGCCAGCCGCTGAGGACGACCGTCGAGATCGTGGCCAGGCAGTTGACGCCGACCACGATGAGCAGGCCGTCATCGGTGGATTGGCCGGGGTACAACTGCTCGTAGTGCAGGACGTCGTCAAGGAAGTACGGCATGTAGAGCGTGCCCAGGCCGTAGCCCAGCCCCATGATGAACCGGGAGCTCATCGCCCAGACGAAGTCGGGGTGCGCGCGCGGGCTGATCCGGTAGCCGTCCAGGAAGGTGCGCAGCGAGAACGGCTCGCGATGGTCGGAGGGAAGCGGCGGGTCCCTCATGACCACCGCGAACAGCGCGATCAGCAGCGGGAACGCGGCCATCAGCGCGTACTGCGCGGAGAAGCCCGCGACCAGCCCGAGCAGCAGCCCGCCCGCGATCATGCCGCCGGCCTGCGGGACCGTGGCCCAGCCCAGCACCACACCGCGCTGCGCGGCGGGAACCCGGTCGGGTACCACCGGGGCGATCCCGGCACCAATGATCATGAAGGCGGCGGACAGCGAGAGAGAGCCGAGCGCGACCCCGACGACCGTCGTCTGGATGCCGGTATAGATCAGCGCTGCCATGCAAGCCAGCGAGCCCGCGAGCATCCACGGCCGGCGGCGGCCGAAACGGCCGGTGGTGCGGTCGCAGAGCGCGCCGGCCAGCGGCGCGATGACAATGCCCGAGATCGCGCCCACCATGCTGACCCAGGCGTAACTGCCTATCTTGCCCGACGGGTCGATCTGGGCGATCTGCTCGGGCATCAGAAACGTGCTCGGGACCTGCATCGGGATGAACAGCCCGGTGTTGGCCAGCACGTACAGGGCGATCCAGCCGGGGCCTACCTTGCGGGTCGGCTCGGCGAGAGCCTCGGGCCGTGCGGGGGCGAGGCTCATCGGGGCACTCTCTTGAGGTGCACGAGCTGGCTGGTGCAGTCGAAGGTCAGCAGCGGCGGGAGGCCGTGGCTGAGCAGGACAGCGCCCTCGTGGACGGCGCCGGTGTCCTCGTCCCGGTAGCGGGCACGGGCGTCGAGGCCCTCCAGCCGAGTGCGGGCGACGGTGCGGTTCAGCCCGGACGGCCGGAACTGGAAGACGACGACCTCGTCTTCGGTGAGGTACTGCACGGCGTCATGTCCGAGGCGGTACAGGGCGCCGCCGTGCACCACGGGCCGGATCCGCTTGTACTGTTCGACCAGCCCCCGGGCCCAGGCCAGCTCGTCCTCGCTCCATTTCCGCAGATCGCCGCCGATGCCCATCGCCCCGGCCATCGAGACGTGGAAGCGGTACCGGACCGAGGTCGGGCGGGCGGTGAAGCTGTTCGGGCTGTCGGTGACCCAGGCGCCCATGGTCCGGGCAGGCAGCAGCTGGCAGTGGCCGTGCTGGATCGCGACCCGTTCGGCGGCGTCGGTGTTGTCGGAGGTCCAGACCTGGTCGGCGCGGGCCAGTACGCCCAGGTCGGCCCGCCCGCCGCCGCCCGCGCACGACTCCAAGTACAGGTCGGGACGGGCTGCGCGCAGCCGGTCCATCACCTCGTAGACGCCGCGCGTGTGCTCGATCCAGACCCGGTCGGGGTCGGCGGCCCCCGGCTGCCCCGCCTCGCTGAAGGAGCGGTTCATGTCCCATTTGAGGAAGGCGACGTCCAGCTCGGTGACGGTCCTGACCAGCCATTCGACCGCCCATTCACGGACGTCGCGGCGGGCGAAGTTCAGCACGTGCTGATTACGGCCCTGCGTGCGCGGACGGCCGTCCTGGCAGAGGATCCAGTCAGGGTGCGCACGGAACAGGTCGCTGTCGGGGTTGACCCCCTCGGGCTCGACCCACAGCCCGAAGCCCATGCCCAGCGCGCGAACGTGGTCGGCGAGCGGGCCCAGGCCGTCCGGGAAGCGGTCGGGGTTGGGCCACCAGTCGCCGAGCCCGGCCGCGTCGCTGGTGCGGGAGCCGAACCAGGCGTCGTCCACCACGAAGATCTCGACGCCGAGACCCGCGGCCAGGTCGGCCAGCTCGGTCTGCTGCTTCTCGCTGACGTCGAACTCGGTCGCCTCCCACGAGTTGAAGATCAGCGGGCGTTCGGCCCGCCGGGCGGGCAGCACCTGGCCCTCGACGTAGGCGTGCCAGCGACGGCTGGTGCCGCCGAAGCCATCGGGGGCATACAGTCCGGTGAAGACGGGGGTCTCCAGACGCTCGCCCGGGAGCAGTTTCCACACCAGTCCCTCGTGACCGAAGCCCCCCGTCCAGGAGGCGCGGCCGTAGGGGTCGCGGCGCAGGGTGACCCGTCGGCTGCCGCTCCAGGCCAGGGCCGTGCTCCAGACCTCCCCGTGCTTCTCGGTGGCGTCGTGCGCGTCGAGCATCAGCCAGGGTCCGGCGTGCTGCCCTGTGATGCCGAGGCGGCTGGTGAACACCGTCTCCCCGATGGGCACCCGGTCGCGCTGGAGCTGGAACTCCCTGCCCCACTCCCCCACCACGTGGCTGACCCGGTAGTCGTCGCGGGCGGGCACCGTCCAGGCGGCCGAGTCGAACCGCAGGACGTCCACCGGCTCGTCCGCGGTGAGGACCGCCCAGCGTTCCATCTGGTCGTGGCCGTCCCGGATTCGGTAGTGCAGGTCGAGACCCAGGGAGCGGACGCGGTCGGTGAAGGAGAGCGTGAGCAGACCGTCCTCAGCGCTGTGCGAGACGAACCGCCACTCGAAGCCGCGCACGCCGTCGTCGAACCGGACGGTCAGCGACGGCGCCCCGAACCGCAGGCCGCCCTCGACCACATATTCCTCGGCGCCGGGATCGTCACCGCCGGGGTCCTCGGCGGGCAGGTCGGCCGCGATCACGACGGCCTGCTCCAGGGTCAGCGGCCGGCCCCAGTGCACGTGCCGGGGGACGTCGTCGGCATCCAGCTGGAGAGCATAGGAGGTGCCGGGCGTGCTCAACAGCCACAGGCGGGCTTCGGAATGGTAGGTGATCACACGCGGCCTTAATGTGAGTGCGACTCATGTTTTGCCCGCATGCTACGTGAGCGCACCTGGAACGCCAACCCCCTTGGCGGGGGCCGTCGTCGGGAAAGGCGAGGTATCGGCGGCGCCCCGATCGATCGGCAGCAGGGTGCCGTCCAGGATCACGAACGCCTTCGTCCGTACTGCCTTCATCACCTCGTCCAGGGTGGGGGCCAGGCCGACCAGGGCGTCCACGGCCTCGCGCAGGGAGCTCGGCCAAGCAGCCAGAGGACGTCGAGGACGCCGCCGGTGGCGATGAGGGTCAGGCCGGCGTCGTCGACCTCGTCGGCCTCGTCGTGGCCGGCTCCCTGATGGGTTGTCTCGTCCTCGCCCTTGTGTACCCGGAGAGGTTCCGAGAGGGCGGTTCGTGCGGTGATGTCTGTTTCCGGCTGAGGTTCGGTCAAGGTGGGACTGAATCGTTCGGTGCGGTTCCCCCAGTGACCGACACTGGTCATGGGCTCAGCAGGGGCGTCCCGTAGGTCACGGACCGGGCTTGCGCGGGGTGACCGCGACGCCGGTCGGGCCGTCGCCTACGGGCACGGTGCCCGTGACCCGAGCGGTCGCCGTGTCGATGACCGACGCCCTGTCCGCGTCGAATTCGCTGACGTAGACGTGGGAGCCGTCGGGGCTGACGGCAAGTCCGTTGGGCCCGGCGCCCACCTCGATGGTGTCCGTGACGCCATAGGTACGGGTGCTGATCACCGACACGCTGTTCGAGCCGATATTGGCCACGTAGACCTGGCATCCGTCAGGGCTGGCGCCGACGCCGGCGGGTTGCACTCCGACCGGGATGCGGGCCGTGACCGTGTTACCGCGGGTCTCGATCACCGACAGGTCGTCCGAGGTCAGGTCGGAGACGTAGAGCTGGCGGCCGTTCGGGGTGAGGGCCAGTGCCGTGGGCCCGTTGCCCACGGGGACGGTGCCTACGACCGTGTTCGTGTCGGTCCGGACCACCGAGACGTCGTCCGAGGCTGCGTTGGCGACGTAGAGGCGGGAGCCGTCCGGCAGTACGGCAAGGCCCAGGGGCGAGTCCCCCACCTCGATGGTGTGCGTGACCTTCCGCGTGCGGGTGCTGATCACCGAGACGTCGTCAGACCTCACGTTGGCCACATATGCGTGCCGTCCGTCCGGTGAGATCGTGACCCTGCTGGGTTCCTCCCCCACGGCAATGGTGTCGATGACCGTCCTGGTGCGGGCCTCGATCACCGACACGGTGTCCGCCGCGGAGTTCGTGACGTAGACGTGCGAGCCGTCGGGAGTCACGGCCACGCTGTCGGGCCCGTCGCCCACTCGAACGCTGTCCACCACCGCGCCGGTACGGATGTCGATCACCGAAACCGTGTCGGAGCGGAGGTTCGCGACGTAGACGAAAGCCCCCGGCCGTGCGGAGGGCTTCGAAGCCGGCGCTGCGAGGGCCCCCGGCGCACTCGCCATCGCCGCGAGTGCCACCGTCGCCACCAGCGCCGCGGCCGCTCGGCGTCCGGTCCCCTGAGTCCGTGTCATGGACCACAAGCTACGACTCGGGGTACCGGTCAGACACGAGGCTCGCCCCAGGTCGCTGGTGGAGGCTCCGTCGGCTATTGCTTCCTGGTGAAGCTGCCGCTGTCGATCTCGGTGAGGATGTCGTGGCAAGTGGAGCTGGCCATCGTAGCCACCCCCAGGGAACACGAGGAACTTCTGGACCGGCTGACCGACGTCCTGTGCCCGGACCCCAACCACGAGGGGCCCTGCGAGATCCCTTGGGCCATACACAGCGTCAACGAGGACACCATCTCTGGCGAGGAGCGCAGGGCTCTCCTCGAAGAGATCGAAGACACCAACCCGTCCTGACCCCTCCAAAAGTGGCGACGAGATCCCGCCCGAGCACAAGGTCGGGCGGGATCTCGTACATCCGAGGAAAGTCAGTGCCGTGCCGCCCACTGCTGGACGCGCTGTCCTCCAGCCGGCCTTCGAGGCCAGGGAGGTCGCGATCGACCACCACGGGGGACGTCCGCTACGTCTGGCCTCCCCCACCAACACACTGATGGATGAGGGCGGTCACCCAAACTCCAGGGAGACTGCCTGCACCGTCGCGGAGCCGGTCTACTTTGTCGCCATGACAGTTCTGATCGTCGGCGGCAGCGGCTTCCTCGGGACCGAGCTGGTCCGGCAAGCGGTAGCAGCGGGGCACACGACCGTCGCGACGTACGCAACCAAGCCCGGTCCCGTCTCCCCGACCGCGTGGCGCCACCTCGATCTGCGGGACACGGGAAGCCTGGACGCCATCATGGCCGAGGTGCGCCCCCAGCTCGTCCTCAACGCGTCGAGCGGCCTGGCCGACTGGGCGACCACGGCACAGGGCCCCATCCGCCTCGCGATGCTCGCGGCAACGTACGGAACCCGCATGGTCCACGTGTCCAGCGACGCAGTGTTCTCCGGCGCGCGAGTCCACTATGACGAGTCCAGCCTCCCCGACCCCGTCACCCCCTACGGCGCGGCCAAAGCCGCCGCAGAGACCGGCGTCCTCGCCGTGCATCCGAAGGCCGCTGTCGCCCGGACATCGCTGATCATCGGTTACGGACGATCTGCCCACGAACAGACGGTGCACGAACTCGCCGACGGCACGCGCGACGGTGCACTGTTCACCGACGACATCCGCTGCCCCGTGCACGTCACCGACCTGGCCGCCGCCCTCCTGGAACTGGCGGCCACCGACACAACCGGCATCCACCACCTCGCCGGCCCCGACGCGGTGAGCCGTCACGAGCTCGGCCTGCTCATCGCCGAGCGGGACGGTCTTGATGCCTCCCGACTACCCACAGGACTGCGGGCCGACAGCACCCTTCCCGGCGCACTCGACGTTCGCCTCGACAGCCGTGCAACCCAACGGACCCTGCGCACCACACTGCGCGGTGCCCGGCAGTTCCTGCGCCGCACTGAGCAGCAGTCCGGCCAGTAGGCCCATGACCGAGGGGGGGGGGGGCCCCCCCCCCCCGGCGGCCCGCGCCCGCTAAAAGGCGGGGCCGGCGGGGCGGGGGGGGTGGGGTGGGGGGCCCCCCCCCCCCGGGCGGGGGGCGCCCGGCGCGG
>NZ_JBSGWY010000019.1:87987-107637 GCF_053609145.1 Streptomyces sp. NPDC054961
GCGGGCGCGGGCGCCCTACCCCCCCCCCGCCATCGACCCACCCCGCCCCCAGACCCCCCCCCCCCCCCCCCCCCCCCCCCCCCCCCGCCCGCCCCGCTCCCGTACATGAACGCGCTACGCGGGCTGGGCATGGAGTGGCCTTGACGGCACCGCGCCGACGTCGGCAGCGGAAGCCGGGCCAGGTGATCGCGCCAGGTCCCGCTGCCGAACCGGCCAAAGTCGAGGTTCTCCTGTGCGAAACCGGCAGCGGTGGAACGGGGAGGGGGGCGGCTGTGGGCTGCCTTGCTGCGCGCACCTCCACCGCTCGCTCAGCAGCTCAGCCTCCACCCCGTGGGCGGAGACCACGGGACACCCCAGGCGGGCCGCTGACACCAGCGGCGTCGAGTTCGTGCAGCTCACGGAAGGGGTCGTCGCATGCTTCGCAGTGGGGCCCATACTCCTCAGACAGGTACACCCCTGTGCCAGGCCAGGCGGCCCCAGCAGAGAATGGCAGGCCCTACGAGACCTCAAGCAAAAGCGCACCGCTCGCAGGGTCGAGGATCGCGACAACCGAATTCGTGGAGAAGAAGTCGACAGTCGCGCCCTCGACAGGAGGGCTCATGTTGCTCGTGACATGGGCGTACGCGTCGCCAAGGTCGTACCCCCAGGCGATGTTGAAGACGGTCAGCTGCGCGCCTTCGCGAAGAATGACCTGGGAGGGCATCCCATCACACGATCTTGCAAGAGCCGGAGAATGGCCTCGTCTCGGGGCTGCGGCACATCTTCACTCATGACCCCAGCATGCACGCCCACGCACCAGACACTGATCGACCAGGCACAAGGACCCTCTGCATGCCGGCGGCGCCGGCACGCCGCCGCAGCCCGGCCCGCCCGAGCCATCCGTTCCACCTCTGCCACCAGCACCCCGTCGGTGTGCCGCACGGCCGGTCAGCCGGAGGCAGGCACTGCCGTCCAGGCAGCTGCGTCCCGGTGCCGCTGCAGCCTGACCGGTGGGTTCCGTGGTCGGTGTGCTTCACAGGAAGGCCAGCGGGACGTCCCTCTCGATGCAGTGCCGCAGGACGCCTGCCAGCTGGCGGGCGTCCTCAATGTGCTGCTGGAGGAGCTGGTTTCCGCCCTTCCGCGCCAACTGCTCGGTGATCGTCTCCAGCCGGACCAGAATCGACGCGCACTCCGCAGGCGAGAGAGCGTCACCACCGTCATCCGGATGATCGAGAAGTGGCTCCAGAGCCGGTGGACACCTCGCTCCACGGGCGCTCGCCGCTAAAGCTCCGCATCTCGGAGAGGGCGAACCCCTCGGCCTCAGCCAGGCGCCGCCGGAACGCGGCAAAGCCGCTGTAGGACCAGGAGACATCCGGACTGCTGTTGTCTCTGTCGTCCGGGAAAAGAATCAGCCCCATGCGCCCTCTCCGCTTGCCGAGCACACAGGATCGAGGACACGGGGCGGCGTCAGCAACAACCCGCACCGCGGGCAGCGTGGGCAGACCGAACTCCCGGACTGGAAAGAGGACTACAACAGGTCCCCCAAGCAGGCCCGTGCCTGCGTCGAGCACGTCTTCGCCCGCATGAAGACCTGGAAGATCCTCCGCGACTGCCACCTCAAAGGCGACGGCGTCCACCACGCCATGCGAACGAGGGCCCCACTCCCGGCAGTCCCATCGGCCCGCCGTCGTACCATTCCGAGGATGTCGGGCTGATCGGTGCTCCCATGCCTGGGAGGTGCCTCCGGCCAGGGGCAGCAGGAATCCCCTACGTCGAGACCCGCGGCGGCTTCTCGGAACCGGCTACTGCCGCACTCAGGCGGCCTTGCTGCCGAACGCCTCCTTGGCCAGAAGGTGGAAACCCATCATCGGGGCGGAGCGCAAGATCTGGACGGAGAACGCGGCTGCCTCCTGCGAGGTCAAGGTGGCCATTTCGGCGCCCCACTCATGCCGGTAGCGCGCACGCTGACCCGGAGGAAGGAAGGCGAGCGCCAACATGAGCTTTCGCTCGGCCGCCTGCGCCTTCAAGAGGGCCCGCCCGGGCACTACGGCGTCTTCCCAGAACTTGACCGGCTTACGGACCCGAACGTATCCCGCAGCCGCGAGAATCTCCTCACGGGTGGGGGGCCGTTCACGCTCCCCACGGAGCCTGTCGGCCGCCGACCCAAGCAGCTCCGCGAGCTCGATGTCCTTCGCCCGGCGTCGGAAATCCAGGCGCGCCCGGACTAAACGGGCCAGCGCGATCCCCATCGGACCTGCCACCACAACACCAAGCAAGACGAAGCCACTCACGGCAGAGCCACTCACGCCGCCCCCTGCGGACGGAGACCGAAGGCATGCTTACGGCTGCGCTTGGCCAGCGCCGCAGCTGCAGCCTGCGCCCCACGCTCACTCAGTCGGTAGTAGCGGCGCTGGGGACGCCCCTCCTGCTGGGGATCGATGTCCTCCCAGCGGCTTTCCAACCAGCCACACTGCTCCAGGCGGATCAGGATGGGGTAGATGGTGCCACCGGGCAGTCCAGCAGCGTCTGCGATCTGTAGGCCGTAGTGCTCCTCGGCCGGCTTCGCCAGGAAGGCGGAGAGCACTTCCCGGGTCGCCATCGTGATTCTCGGCTCACCCATACCCAGAGTCTACTACTACCTAGCTATGTAGAGATAGACATAGATCCCTAGGTAGAGTAAGACTTAGCTTGTTGTCGTTGGCTGGTCGGCCGCGCGAGCGCCGGCCCCGTTCAAAATGGACGCGCCATGATCGATTGGGCACTGATCGCCCTGATCTGTGTTGTCGGAATCTTCCTGTCCTTCACCGTAGGAGGAGTGGCCGCCGCCCTTCCCCACCCGCCGACTGCAAGCTGGTCCGATCGGCTCCGGAGCGGTACGAAGGCCTTCGGGACCTCGCTGACGCTTTTCATCGCCGTCGTGAGCATGGTCTGCGTCCTGATCGCGACCCAGAAGTAGCCGACCTAGCCAACCTCCATAACCCCTTGCAGAGCGTATGGGGTCACCGCCCCGCACCTCACCATCTGGTCGACGACCATCACCGTGGCGAGAGCAGCATTTGGGCGCGGGTGCGCAAACAGCCACTTCTTGATCTCGGGTGTCTTGTGGGTCGCGACGTGACGACCGAGGACGAGAAGCTCCGGCCCACGGGGGTGCCGGCGACGCCGACGCCTACGCATCGGCGCAACCTACGACACCGAAGGCGGCATGGTGCCGCCGTCGCGTCTGGCGATGGCGGCAGTGAGACTTCCTGGGAGTCTCCTCGTGAGCGGATGGTCCTCGCCCAGCACCCGCTTCGCCTCGGTGAGGTTCTGTTCGTACAGGGGGATGGCCCGGTCCAGGTCCCCCGCCGACCCGTAGGCGTCGCGAGGCAGAGTCAGCCCGTCAGGCAGGGGCTTCTCGGACGGCGGCACCAGACCCGACGGTCGTTGCCCGCTCGCAGAAGACAGGTCGACCTTGGCGCCGGAGAACACCGCGCCGAGGAAAGAGACGTCAGCACCGATGAACCCAGCACCCCGGAACGTGACCTGGCCGTCGGAGAACTTCGTGCCGCAGTACTCCACCACACCCGCGGAGAATCTTGCGCCGCGGAAGGAGACCGTGGCTCCGGAGAACTCTGCGCCGCTGAATCCGACCGTGGCTCCGGAGAACTCTGCCCCACGGAAGGAGACCGTGCCACGGGAGAACGTCGTACCGAAGAGGACGGTGCCGCCGGAGAACACGCTGCAGAAGTCGACCGGGCCGAGGAACCTCGCGTCATTGAAGGACACCGTGCCGGCAGAGAACCTTGCGCCACGGAAGGAGGTCGAGGTGTCGAGAAGGCTCGCGCTGAAGTCGATTCTGGCGCCCGAGAAGATCGCGTCCCTGAAGTCGACCTCGCCGTCGGAGAACGCGGCGCCGCGGAACGTGACCTCGCCGTCGGCGAACGTCGCACCCCTGAAGTCGACCCTGACGCCGGAGAACTTCGTGTCCTTGAAGTCGATGCACGTCGATGCAGGTCTGCCGCAGGTCGGGGGCGGGGGCATCGTCAGCGAGGCCGGCCAGGGCATGGACGGCGCCGGGGCGGACGGCCTCGGACTTTTCGCCGAGTTGGGAGACGGCCTTGGTGAAGCGTTCCGTGTGCAGGCGAGTGTCTTCGCGCAGGGCTCCGGCCTCGTCAACGCGCTGACGCCGATAGCCGTTGACCAGGGCGAACAGGGCTCCGGCGCCCGCGACCACGCCGAAGGAGACCTTCACAAGGCCGAACAGCTCCCTGGACCCGAGGTACTGCTCGGGTGCCAGCCCCTGGACGCCGAGCAGCTTCCACCCGGCGTAGAACGTCACGGTGGCGGCGAGGATCGCGGCGGCGAAGGCCAGAAGAAGCACTCCGTGGATCGGCCACAACCCCGGGCGGCCCTGCTGTTCCGGCTGGCGGCGTCGGCGACCCCGCCACGAACGCGGGCGGCGCTGCTGTCCCGGCCGACGCTGGGGCAGACGTGCTGTCACCGCACCACCACAACATCATTCGCCTCCGACAGGGTGACAACGCGCCGCACCCGGCGGCCTTTCCCGGGGATGCCGCATGGCTCGACCTCGCGTTGGCCGAACCCGCGGCGGCGTACCACGCCTGCCGAACCGCCCGCAGCGGCCCCACCCCGGTCAGACGGTGGGAGTCCCAGCGCCAGGAGCTGATGCGCGACGCGGGAAGTGCTCGACGGGCTGACCGCCTGGCCGATCTCGCGCATCGACGGCACATATCCGCTGTGGTGAAGGCTGGCCCGGAGATCCCCGCCGCGCTTCGCGGACTCTCCGGCCCTTCGACAGCGTGGCCGAACGCTCGGGATGTCCTCAGGTCCTGGAGTCCCTCGAGGCAGCCGTCGCCAGCCGCTCCGCTGGAAGTCGAAGTGGATGGCGTGGCTGTCAGTGGCCGTGTAGCTACCTACAGGCAGGCTGGCCTTCTCTGAACCACACGACGTGTCTTCCGGCGGGACCGCGAGCGCCGCCCCACCTGCGTTTCGCACCCCGGGCTCTGCCCAGGCGCCCCATGCCGGGCTGGCGTTCAATGGACGTATGCGACGCAACAGCAAGCGCAGGGCGCTGGCGGTGGCCGCCGGCCTCGCCCTGGCGGCCGGGACCGGTGCCGCCGCACCGTCGCCGATCCCCGGCGGCTTCGACGTGGCGAGGGCCCTGGACACCCTGGACACGCAGGTGCAGGACGGCATACGGCGCACCGGGGTGCCCGGTGTCGCGGTGGCCGTGGTCCACGACGACAAGGTCGTCTACCTCAAGGGCTTCGGTGTCCGCAGCACCGCGGCCCCTGGCGAGAAGGTCGGCCCGGACACCGTCTTCCAGCTCGCCTCGGTCTCCAAACCGGTGGCCACGACCGTCCTGGCCCAGGCCCTCGGCGCCGACGGTTTCGACCACCCGCTCAAGGGGATCACCCTCAAGGACCCCTGGGTCATCTCGCACGTTACGGCGGCCGACCTGCTCGCGCACCGCTCGGGCCTGCCCGACCACTCCGGAGACCTCCTCGAGGATCTGGGCTACGACCAGTCGTACATCCTGTCCCACCTGCGCTACGAGCCCCTCAGCCCGTTCCGCACCAGCTACCTGTACACCAACTTCGGCTTCACCGCGGCCGCCGAGGCCGTCGCCAAGGCCAAGGGTGTGCCCTGGGACAAGCTCTCCAAGGACCTGCTGTACAAGCCCGCCGGGATGACACACACCAGCTCCCGCTTCAGCGACTACGAGAAGGCCGCCGACCGCGCGCTCACCCACGTCAAGACCGACGACGGCACCTGGAAGCCCCTCTACGTCCGCGACGCCGACGCGCAGACCGCGGCCGGCGGCGTCAGCTCGAACGCCCGGGACATGGCCCGCTGGCTGCGCCTCCAGATGGGCGGCGGAAAGATCGACGGCAAGCAGGTCATCAACGGCGCCGGCCTGGCCGAGACCCACTTCCCGCACAGCATCAGCCAACCCGCCGCCGAACCGAACGCCCAGCCCGGCTACTACGGCCTGGGCTGGAACGTGCGCTACGACGACCACGGCCGACTGCGCCTGAGCCACTCCGGTGCCTTCGCACTCGGCGCCAACACCAACGTCACCCTCGTTCCCGCCGAGAAGCTCGCCATCGTGGTGCTGACCAACGGCGCCCCCTCGGGCCTCCCCGACACCATCGCCCTGAACTTCTTCGACACCGCCGAGCACGGCAAGCCCACCCGGGACTGGCTGCCCGTGGTGGCCAAGGCCTACGCGGAGCAGCTCAACGAGGGGGGCTCGGACACGGACTACGCCAAGCCGCCCGCCAGCCCGAAGCCGGCCCGCTCGGACAGCGCGTACACCGGTACGTACACCAACCCGTTCTACGGGCGGGCCACCGTCGCCGTCGGCCCGGACGGCGGACTGGTCCTGCACCTGGGACCGAAGCCGCAGAACTACCCGCTCACCCACTACGACGGGAACACCTTCAGCTTCGAGACCGTCGGCGAGAACGCGGTCGGACGCACCGGGGTGACCTTCACCGACGGCCGGATGCGCGTGGAATACCTGGACGCCAACGGGCTGGGCACCTTCGAGAAGGCCGGCTAGCGCGCTTCCTCCACCACGTCTCGCCGACCGGACGAAGGCCGGCAGCAGGCGGCAGCAGCCGGGGACCGGGAGTTCAGCTGTGCGAGTTCTGCCCCGGAGGTGACCCCCAACGGTGCCAGGCGCCTTCGCGAGCGCTGACCACGGCAACCGGGAGACGCCACGTTCGCCATCGGGCGTCCACGTCAGAGCGGCCCCACCCAGCCGTGGCGGACCGCGTGACCGCCGAGTTGCATCCGGGTCCGGACTCCGGCCACGTCCATGAGGTGGCGCAGGCGTCGGTGCAACGTCCGTGGTGACAGGCCGAGTTGTGCCGCGGCCGTCAGGTCGGTCAGGCCGGCCAGGAGGAGCGCGAGGATCCTCCGGTCGAGGTCGGTCGGACCCTGCGCCCCGAGTTCGACCGTGGATGGGGCCTCTGAGCCGGTGTCCGACAGCTCGAGGGGGTGGGCGGTCCGCCACACCGTCTCGAACAGCGCGTCCAAGGCGTCCAACAGGCCGCTGCGGTGCAGGAGCACGGCGCCGGGCTCTCCGTCCGGTGTGACCGCGAGCGGGACGAGGCCGAGGTCGGCGTCGGCCAGCACGAGTTTCATCGGGAGCTGGTCGGCGACACGCAGGTGCACGCCGTTGCGCAGGGCGTTGATCGCATCGTCGATGATGCCCGGCTCTCCCAGCACGGCCCGGTCCAGTACCGCCCGGAACCGCACCCCGCGGCTGAGGGCGACGGGTTCGGCCGTGTTCTCGTCGGGCGGCAGGGCGACGAACGGCGCGGTGATGAAGCTGCGGACCTGCGTGCGGGCCGCCTGCTGCACCTGGAGGAAGCGGTGGCGGATGGCGTCGACACCCGTGACGACCTCGATCAGATCGCTGATGCTGTTCCCCGTCATCGCCGCCCGGTGTTCCTCGGCGAAGGTCACCAGTGCCTGCTCGGCCAGGCGCAACCCGTCCCGGCGCTCGCTGATGAGAGCGCCGAGGGCCATGGCGGGCGGCGCGGCGGTGAACCGTTCGTCCGGCGACCCGGTCACGAGTCCCCACCCGACCAGGCGGGACAGTGCCGTGGCGACGTCGCCCCGCGGCGTTCCGAGCAGGTCCGCGAGCTGGGCCGCGGTGGAGTCCGGTCGTCCGAGCAGCGCCCGGTAGACGCGTTCGTCATCGGGTTCGAGGCCCAGAACATCCAGCATCGGCGACCGACTCTCCTTCGCTTGCCGCAGCGGGGAGAGTATGCGCCATGGTGGCAGATGTTGAATAGTGCCTGCTGGGAGCAGGTCTGACGGGAAGCGCCCCGGGGAGTCGCCTCCCCGGGGCCCGACACTGGGGTTCATCGCAGGCCGTACGCCCGGATGATCTCGTTCTTGACGCCGAAGCCGCTGTCCGTCCCGGCGCTCGCGCGCAGGGAGACGAAGCCGCCCGGCTTCTTGGCCGTCGTGAACGAGCCCGTCCAGGAGCCGCCGGCGCCCTTGGCCAGGTCCACCTTCTGCCAGGTGGCGCCGTCGTCGTACGAGACGTCCAGCGCCACCGTGGTGACGGTGCCCGGCACGGTGCCGCGGTCCATCGACACCGGCTTGAGGGTGATCTGCTGCCGCGCACCGGCCTTGACGTCGCCGTGCAGGTCCGACTCCAGCCCGTAGTCCAGGTTCAGCACCGAGAACGGCTCGAAGGAGTCCGAGTCGACGGTGTCCGACAGGAAGGTCCACTCGGTGTGCGTGCGCGTCGACAGCCGGAAGAGGTCACCGGGCCGCTCCGCGTCGAGCACCGCGCGGTAGGGCAGGTTGCCCGCCGGGACCTCCTGCCACTGCATGTCCCCGCCGACCGGGTTGTCGTGGATCAGCGTGTCGCCCTGGAACACCTGCAGGTGGGACGGGGTCTCCCCCCAGGGAAGGTAGCCGCCCAGCCGCATGACGTCGCTGGAGGAGGCCCACGCCTGCACGTTCCAGGTCATGTTGTTCTGCCAGCGGGAGTTGTACACCCCGAAGGACTCGCTCTGGCCGGGCCGGGTCACCGGGGCGAACCAGTCCAGCCGGGTGGTGCTGCCCTTGGCGTAGGTGTTGTCGCCCGACACCATCGACCACGGCAGGGCCGTGTCGACGCCCTGCGTGTGGAACTCCCTCCAGACCTGGCCAGGAGTCACCCACTCCGTGCGGGTGCCCGGGTGGTGCTCGGCCTCCGGGAGGTTGAACGACGGGCTGAGGGTGAAGTCGGAGCGGTAGCCCTCCGCCAGCCGGTCACCCGCGGCGGAGTGGTAGCGGGCGTCGATCCGGGCGAGGTCGCCCTTGGCCGGCTTGTAGACCAGGGCCCGGTCCGGCACCTGGCCGGGGTAGTCCCGGGTCAGGTCGTAGACGAACGGCGTGTGCTCGACCTGCTTGACCGTCAGCTTGTGGACGCCGGCCTTCGCCAGGGAGACGAGGGCCCTGCCCGCGTCGCGGTGCACGGTGGCGACCGGGATGGCCGACTCGCCGACGTACTCCATCAGGCGACCGACGCCGTCGTGGACCACGATCAGCGCCTTGGCACCGGCCGCGGCCGCGGCTTCGGCGCGCTCCTGGGGCGAGACCTCGTCGCTGCGGTCGACGACGACCACCCTGCCCTTGGCCTTGACCTTCTTGTACGCGGCCGGTGCGCCGTTGCCGGCGTAGACGACGTCCAGCCTGTCCGTGGCCGTGCCCAGGGCGCTGCCCGCCTGCACCAGTGCGTCGATCCGGAGGCGGTCGCCCGGCGTGCTGAGGCCGAGCTGCGGCTCACCCTTGCGCCAACGGGTGATCAGTGTGAACTCGCCCTGCTCCATCGCCTCCGTCGGTGCGACGTAGACGTCGTCGTACGTGGGCGGCAGCACGTACGCGCTGCGGTAGTCCAAGTGCGGGTCGAAACCTTCGTAGTGGACGTTGAAGTCGACCTTGCGCTGACGGTCCTCGGTGCGCTCCGGCGCCTCGGTCTGCAACAGGTGCGCCTTGCTCGCGTCCAGCACGACGTCGGCGGAGCGGTCCTTCAGTACGGTCTCCGGGTCGACCAGGACGGCCATGCCCGAGCGGTCCGCCTGCTCGCCGGCCACGTCGAGGTACCCCGCGACGGTGTACGAGCCCGGTGCCATCCGCATGGTGGTCGATCCGTCGACGTAGAGCGACCACGGCCAGATGTCGCCGGCGAGGTTGACTCCGACCCAGCCGGCGGCCGGCTTGCCGTCCCGGCCGACCAGCTTGATGTTCAGGTCGTAGCGCTCCTCCTCCTCGAGGAGCGCCACGGACGTGCGGGTCACCGGATGCCCGGTGGCCGCGTCGGTGGCCGTGACGTAGCCGACGTGCCGGCCCGCCGGGGCGGACCGCGGGTCGCCGGTCACCGGGACGGCGGCGGTGCCGCCCGCCGGGACGCTCACCGTGGTGGCCCCGAGGGTGAACGGGCCGCCACCGGTCAGCGCCAGGTCGAGCGTGACGGCGGCGGCGCCGGTGTTGGTGAAGGTCAGGTCTTTCGTGACGGCGACGTCGCTCGGCTCGTGCGGCCAGGTGTAGTTGCCGAAGAAGAGCGATCCGGTGCCGCGGACGGTGGTGCGCACAGCGGCGGCCACGTCGAGACGGCCGGCACCGACCTCGTAGGGCGAGTACCCGCCGTCCAGGCCCTTCGCGGTGCTCATCAGGTGTTCCTTGAGCTGCGCGCCGGTCCATTCCGGGTGCTGCTGGGCCAGGATCGCCGCCGCGCCGACCACGTGCGGGGTGGCCATCGACGTGCCGCTGAGGGTGCGGTAGGCGCCCTCGCCGCCGCCGGTCATCTGCGACGAGCGGGCCGCGGTGATGTCGACGCCGGGCGCCGCGATGTCCGGCTTCATGGCGCCGGAGCGGGTCAGCGGGCCGGTGCTGGAGAAGCTCGCGAGCCGGTCCTGCTTGTCCGTGGCGGCCACGGTCAGCGCCGAGGCGGCGGCGCCCGGGGCGGAGATGGTCTCCGGCCCCGAGTTGCCGGCGGCTATGACGAACAGCGTGCCGTACTGCGCGGACAGCGCGTCGACCGTCTGCGACAACGGGTCGGTGCCGTCCGAGGGGGTGGAGTCGCCGAGGCTCATGTTGACGACGTCCGCCCCGGACTCGGCGGCCCACTGCATGCCGGCCATGATCCAGGAGTCCTGGCCGTAGCCCTCCGCCCCGCCGAGCACCTTGCCGACGTAGAGGTCGGCGCCGGGAGCGACGCCCTTGTTGGCCCCTCCGGAGGCGGCGCCCGAGCCGACGATCGTGCTGGCCACGTGCGTGCCGTGCCCGTTGACGTCGGTCACGGCCTCACCCGGCACGAAGCTGGCCGTGCCGTCGATCAGACCGGCGAAGTCGGGGTGGTTGACGTCGATGCCGGTGTCGAGCACCGCGACCTTGACGCCCTTGCCCGTGTAGCCGGCCGCCCATGCCTCGGGCGCGCCGATCAACGGCACGCTCTCCTTCAGGCTGGCCTTCACCCGGCCGTCGAGCCACAGTTTGGCCATGCCGGCGCCCAGTGTGGCGCTGCCCCGCGGCGCGACGGAATCCCAGAAGCCACGGGCCTCCCGCTTCTCGGTGCTGAGCACGGCGCCGCCGATGCCCCCCAGCTTGCGGGTCAGCTTGCTGCCCCGGGGGGCCGTCGGCTCGACGGCCGCGCCGGACCTCGACCGGGTGTACGTCGCGATCAGCGGGACCGCGGCCGACTTCGCGTCGTCGTATCCCATCTCGATCAGGTCGGTGACGTTGAACAGCCGCCGGTCCAGCCTGTCCGCGCCGAGCAACGGCACGACCTCGTCCGGGACGACGAACAGGTCCCCGTTGATCTGCTGGACCTTCACGCCGCCGACGGCGTCGTCCGGCCGGTCGACGTCGGCGGTCTGCTTGCCGTCGGCCATGGTGGTGACCGTGACGACGTCGCCGGTGACCAGGGTGACCTTGTGGGTCGCCGAGGACGCGGCGGGAACGGGAGGTTTGGCCGGAGCGGCGTGTGCGGGCACGTGGAGAACCGCGAGCCCCGACGCCAGCAACGGCACCGAGGCGGCGGCCGAGACCAGCTGCCGGCGCCTGCGCCGCACGGCGGAAGACTGAGAGGAGGAGAACATGCCAAGGGTCTATCGACCAGCGGCAACGGTGTGAAGGCCGGAGGGCGGCAAGTCCCCGCCATGGCGAGTACTTGCCAGCCGAAAACCGCGCGATTCCAGGCAAGACGGGCTCGCGGGGAAGGGTGCGCGTCAGGTGGCGGACCCGGTGCGGGGTGCCGTTCGCACCCGGACCAGAACGGGACGGCCGGGCCGTTCCGGAACGGTCAGTGGTCGTGTCGCGCGCCGTGTTCCAGCCACTGGGGCAGGGCCGTTCCGGCTTCGTGGCCGAGGTGCGGCAGCGGTGCCTGGCCGCCGGGGGCGGTCGCGGTGAGGGGGATGCCGAGGCTCTGGCACATCCGGGAGGCCCGGGCCAGCGTGCTGAAGGTCATGGGGGACGGGGCGCGGGCCGGCAGCTCGATCGTGACCCGGGAGGGGCGGTGCGCGTGGACGAGTGCCTCGATCCGCAGGGCGGCCGCGGCGCGGTTGGTGACGTCCAGCTCGTGCAGGATCTTCACGTGCAGGGTGTCGTCGGTGATGCGGTGACTGACGAGCATGCTGCGCCTCCCGTGCGCCGGGATCCGAACGGCACCAGCGTGGGGGTGCCCCGTACCAGTGTGGGGCAGGGACGGCGGCCCCGCAGGGACGGTTCCGCCCGGCCGGCGGCCCCCGGGCGCGCCCCCGCGATCGCTGGGAGGCCCCCTTAGCGCATTTCCTTCCGGGGCGCCATTCCGGAGCGATGTAATCCGGCCGTCACCGGGCGCGGAGGGAGTGCGGATCACCTCGCCGCGAACCGGCCGACACGCCGCCGACCTGCCCCTATGCCGCCGATCGCCGCACGCGGGTCCCTGAGGGTGCCGTCCTGCGGCGCGGCCGATGGCGCATATCGGTTCCTCCGGTCCGATGAACTCCAACGAAAGCCTGCGTACGGGAAGTTGGGCGAAGTTATGCTCCCGCCCACCGGTCAGAAGGTCACCCTTTTCGATATTTCGAGGACGCCGATGGAGCAAAGAGGCATTCCACCCGAAACCTCCCACGCAGCAGGGGGGACGAGCCGGACGCTGCCCGCTGTCGCGGTCCTGGCCGCCGCCTGCCTGGCCGGAGCCCTCGTTTCCTCCTCGGCACCGGGCGGCACCGTCCTGATCGCCGTGGGCGCCGCGTGCACCGCGGCGGCGATCGTCGAAGCGGTACGGCGGGGCCGCGCGCTCGCCGCCCGGAGCGCCCAGGTCGAGGCCCTCCAGCACACCCTGGCGCGGCAGGAGACCGAGGCGGTGCGCCTGTCCGCGGCGGTGCTGCCGGAGGCCATGGAGCGCCTGCGCAAGGGCGAGCCGGCCGAGGAGGTGCTGACCTCCCTGGGAGGGCGCGCCGGACCCGGCAACCGCTGGGGCGACGACACCGCCCTGACCCCGCGCTTCAGATCCGCCCTGCAGGCCGTGCTGGCCCACGTCATCGACGCGGTCGACAACGAGGAGAGTCTTCGCGACTCGGCGCAGCGGGCCTTCGTGAACGTCGCCCGCCGCGTGCAGGCGATCGTCCATCAGCAGGCCCACGAGATGCGTGAGATGGAGGACCGGCACGGCAGCAATCCGGACGTCTTCGGCGACCTCCTGCGACTGGACCACGGCACCGCCCTGATCGGCAGGCTCGCCGACTCCATCTCGGTCCTCGGCGGTGCGCGCCCCGGCCGCCAGTGGAGCCGGGCCGTCACCTTGTACAGCGTGATGCGCGGCGCGATGTCGAGGATCATCGACTACCAGCGGGTGGAACTCCACTCGGTCTCCGAGGTCGCCGTCGTCGGCCCGGTCGTCGAGCCGCTGATCCACACCCTCGCGGAGCTGCTGGACAACGCCACCCGGTATTCACCGCCGCACACCCGGGTCCACCTCACCGCCGTCGAGGTGCAGTCGGGCATCGCCGTCGAGATCGAGGACGGCGGCCTGAGCATGAGCGAGGAGGCCCGAGGACGCGCCGAGAAGATGCTCGCGCAGGCGCAGTCCGGCATCGACCTCAACGACCTGGGCGAGACGCCCAGGCTGGGCCTGGCGGTGGTCGGCCGGCTGGCGCAGGCGTACGGGTTCCAGGTGTCGCTGCGCTCGTCCGCGTACGGCGGCGTCCGCGCCGTGGTGATCGTGCCGCAGCACCTGATCACCACGGCGTCCGCGGCCACCGGTCTCGCCCACGGCATCGGCTCCTCCTCGGGGCCCAGGGCGCTGGCCGCCGCATCGCGCGAACAGCCCGACCGCCCTCCGGCCGGCGTCTTCGCGCCCGGGCCGGCCCCGGCGGCCGGGCCGGTGCCCGTCAGCGGCGGTCCGGCCGACGCGCGCACCGCCACGGGCCTGCCGCAGCGACGCAGGAAGGACCGTCTCACCACCTCCGGCACCCGGCCGGCCGCGGCACCTCAGCAACTGGGCGACGGCGGCCCGGGAATGTGGCTGGAGGCGTTCCACAGCGGACTGTCCGGCGAGCCCGGAAAAGACGTGCAGGGCGCCCATGACGCGTCGGGCTCAGCGACCAAAGGGGCGTAAACAATGATGACTCAGCGCAGCAGTATGGACTGGATGCTCAAGGACCTGGCCGCCGGAGTGCCGCAGACGCGGCACGTGATCGTGCTGTCCGCGGACGGGCTCTGCGTGGCGCAGTACGGGGCCGAGACCGACACGGCCGACCGCCTGGCCGCCGCGTGTGCGGGCCTGCAGAGCCTCGCCGGAGCGGTGGCCGCGGAACTGCCCCGTTCCGAGGGCAGGATGCGCCTGGTCGTGATCGAGATGGACGGCGGGTTCTTCTACCTGATGGCCGCCGGCGACGGCTCCTACCTCGCGGTCCTCGCCGACGAGGGCGTCGACGCGGGCCTGATGGGGGCGCAGATGCGCAATCTGGTGACCCGAATGGGGGACCACCTGAGCAGCCCGCCACGACATGACGGGCAGCCCGCGTGAACGAGCCGCCCGCAAGCTGGGAGGACGGCAGCCCCGAACGGCTCTACGTCATCACCGGCGGACGCAGTGGACCCTCCACCGCCGTCCATCTGGACCTCGTGACCCTGGTCGTGGCCAAGGGAACCGCCCGGCCGGAGATGCAGCCCGAGCAGGCGGCCATCCTGCGGATGTGCCGGTCACCGCTGTCGGTGGCCGAGATCGCCGCGTACGCGGGCCTGCCGGTGAGCGTCGTCACCGTGCTCGTCGGAGACCTGATGTCCGCTCAGCGCGTGTACGTCCGTCCGCCCGTTCCCGCCGCGCAGCTACCCGACCTTGCTCTGATCGAGGCAGTGATCGATGGACTTCAGAAGCTCTGATCCGCCCGCCGGGCCGCGCCCGGCGGACATACTCCCGCAGACGGCCGCGGCAGCGGTGAAAGTCGTCATCGTCGGCGGTTTCGGCGTGGGCAAGACGACGATGGTCGGTGCGGTCAGCGAGATCAAACCGCTGACGACCGAGGAGACGATGACCAGGGCGGGCGTCGGCGTCGACGACACCTGGGGCGTCTCCCGCAAGATCACCACCACCGTGGCCATGGACTTCGGGCGCATCAGCATCAACGACGAACTGGTGCTGTACCTGTTCGGCACACCGGGCCAGGAGCGCTTCTGGTTCCTGTGGCGCGGGCTCTTCGAAGGCGCGCTCGGAGCGGTCGTCCTCCTCGACACCCGGAGGCTGGAGATCAGCTTCGACGTCATCGGACGGCTGGAGGAACGGGGCGTCCCGTTCGTCGTCGCCGTCAACTCCTTCGCCGACGCGCCCGAGCATCCGCTGGAGGAACTGCGCCAGGCCCTCGATCTGCCCCCCGCCGTCCCGATCCTCGTCTGTGATGCCAGACGGCGGGACTCGTCCCGCGATGTCCTGCTGACCCTCATGCGCTACCTGCACTCCCAGGCAGCCACCCAGGAGGCAATGTGAGTACCGGCCCCACCCCACCGCCCGAGTGCCCCGCCCACGCGGCGGGCGGTCTGTACCGTCTCCACGGAACGGAAGCCCAGGAAGACCCTCTCGCGTTGTACGAGAAGCTGCGAGCCCAGTACGGGCCGGTGGCCCCGGTGCTGGTGAGCGGGGACCTCCCGGCCTGGCTGGTCCTCGGTCACCGGGAGAACCTGGACGTGGCGCGCACCTCGTCCCGCTTCGCCCGCGACCCACGGGGCTGGCGCGACATGAGAGAGGGCCGGGTACCGGCCGACACCCCGCTGGGCCCCATGGTGTCGTGGGTGCCGGTGTGCAACTTCACCGACGGGCCGGTGCACGAGCGGCTGCGCGCGGCCGTGGTGGAGTCCCTGGAGCGCTTCGACAAGCGCGGCATCCGCCGCTACGTGACCCGCTTCGCCAATCAGCTCGTCGACCAGATCGCGGGCGCGGGGTCCGCCGACATGGTGTCCGCCTTCTCCGACCAGCTCCCCATGCTGGTCATGACGCAGCTCATCGGCGCGCCCGACGAACACGGGCCGCTGCTGGTGAACGCGGCGCGCGACATGCTGCAGGGAACCGAGACGGCCCTCCAGAGCGACCGCTACGTCACCGCCACGCTGGAACAGCTGGTCGTGGAGCGCAAGGCCGAGCCCGCCCGCGACCTCGCGTCCTGGCTGATCGAGCACCCCGCGAACCTCAACGACACCGAAGTGCTCATGCACCTGCGCGTCGTGCTGATCGCGGCCTACGAGACCACCGCCAACCTGATCGCGAACACGCTGCGGACCGTACTGACCGACCCGCGCTTCCGGGCCAGCCTCTCCGGAGGCCACATGACCCTGCCCGACGCCCTGGAACAAGTCCTGTGGGACGACCCGCCGATCAACACGATCATCGGGCGCTGGGCCACCGGTGACACCCTGCTGGGCGGCCAGCAGGTGAAAGCCGGCGACATGGTCCTGCTCGGCCTGGCCGCGGGCAACGCCGACCCGCAGATCCGGCCGGATCCCGACGTCTCCGTCCACGGCAACCGCTCCCACCTGGCCTTCAGCAGCGGCCCGCACGAATGCCCGGGCCAGGACATCGGACGCGCCATCGCGGACACGGGTATCGAAGTGCTGCTCGACCGGCTGCCCGACCTCCAGCTGGCGGTCGACCCGAGCGAGCTCCGGTGGCGCGGCACCCTCATGTCACGCCACCTGCTGTCACTGCCGGTACGGTTCGACCCGCGCCCCGTACCGGGCCCCGGGCCCGAGGCCGAGCAGCCGTCCGGGCAGCACGCGCAAACGTCCGGGCAGCACGCGCAACCGTCCGGGCAGCGTGCGCACGCGCTGATCCCGCCGCAGCCGACGGCGCCGCCCGCGGTCGCCGCCCGCCGCCGGGGCGCCGGCGCCGGCTGGTGGCGCCGGCTGTTCGGCCGCCGCTGAGCCGGCCCCGCGCGGCCGGGCCCCGGCCCCGCCACGCCCGGGCCCCGCCCCGGCCCGCCCGGGCCCACCCCGCGGCGCAGCCCGGCCACCCCCCCCCCCCGGGAAGGGGGTGGCAAGAGCAGCGCACGGGACAGCGGGCGGGGCGACACCCCGGGCCGTAGACGGGGCTGGTGCCGCCGGCGTCCGGGCCGGCGCCGCCGGGGGGCCGGCGCGGGGGGGTGGCCCCGGCTGTTCGGCCGCGGCTGCCCCGCCCCGCCGGGGCCGGGCCCCGGCCTCTCCAGGCCGGGGCCCGGCCGGGCCAGGCCGGGGCCCACGACGCTGCTCAGCCGTGCAACCGCCGCCACCAGGAAGCGAGGGCCGGCAGATCCGGCGGCTCGGTCCCGGTGACGCTCGGGGTGTCGGCGAACCGGACCGCGAACCCGGCACCCTCGCGGGGCAGCTCGTACCGGTTGCGCGGACTCGCGTACCGGGGCGCACGGCTCTGCCAGGTGAGGGAGCCGGCCACATAGTGCCCCAACGCCGCCAGGTGACGGCGCAGTTCCCCGTCCGCGCCCTCCTCCAACCGCGCCCGCAGGCCGAGGAAGAGGACCATCACCCGGTCGCGCAGGGCCACCGCGAGCGGAGCCGCCTCGGCGGGCGAGCAGTTCTCCTGATGGGCGAGGACATTGACGAGATTCACCTCCTTCGGCTCCAGGTGGTCGTCCTTGTCGTAGGAGAAGAGGTCGTTGTCCGCGCTGACGACGAATCCCGCCGCGTCCGTCAGCGTCGTCAGGGCGGGAGAGCAGAGGACGTCCGCCGGCAGCGGGTCCCCGCGGGCGACGTCGGACCAGGTCAGCGAGAAGCGCGTACCGTTCGCCAGCGGGCCCATGGCGACGAAGTCGTTCAGCCCCGGCACGGTCCCCGCCTCGGCCTGGGCGGCCCGCCAGGCCGCCCCGAGCAGCCAGTCGCGCGTGCCCTCGGCGAACCTGCGCAGCTCGTAGGGCGTGAGCATGGCATGGGTACGGTCCACCAGGTCCAGCAGGGCGCGGGTCATGGGCCCGTCGGGCAGCACCGCGGCCCCCGGGTCCTCGATGGTCCGCAGCAGACGCGCGCCGTGCTCGACGACGGCGCCCGTCCCCACCTCGTCGGAACCCGAATCCTGCCAGTCGTCGACGGCGTTGGCCCAGTAGTTCCACTCGGTGAACAGCAGGACGGCCTCCACGTTCCCGTCCGGGACGACGCGGCAGGAGAAGTCGGCACTGTGGGTGGCGAGACCCCATGCGCGTTCGACCGGATCGGGATACAGACCGAAGGCGTCCAGCCACTCCACCGCCCGGGCCTCCACCTGCTTCGCCTCGGGATGGACGAGGTCGCGCTCCAGGGGGCAGTAGAAGGACGGCAGGCGCGGACCGAGGAGGGAGGGGCGCGGTGCTTCGGTCATCGGCCACCACCGGTCCGGAAGAGCAGCAGCCGCGTCTGCACCGCGTGATCACGCCAGAGCCGGAAGAGCTTGCTGTGCGCGATCGTCGACTGCTCGAGCCGTTCGTCGCTCCAGGCGCCGGGCCCAACGCCTGCGCCCGAGCGGATCCGATCGAGTTCGGCGGTGTTCCACGCCATGGACTGCACCCAGAACTCCGCCACCGAGTCCGTCACGTCCTCGTCCCGCACCAGCTCGAAACCGGCCGCCTCGGCCGCGGCCAGGTACTCCCCACGCCGTCCCAGTCGCGTTCTGTAGTAGCCGTCGATGAATTCGAGCCACTCGGAGCGGACCACGAAGTGCTCCTGGATCCCGAACCACCCACCGGGCTCCAGCGCCTTGGCGACGACCTCGAAGAGCCGGGTCCGGTCGGTGTAGCCGCTGCTCTCGTTGGCGTAGACGGCGTCGTACGCACGGGTCTCGTCCAGATCGTGCACATCCGCCAGGACGGGATTCACCCGCCCCTCGACCCCTGCCTGGAGGGCGAAGCCCCGCACGATGGGGACGTGTTCCGCCGCGACGGTCAGGCCGGTGACCGACGCCCCGTGCTCCTGCGCCCAGTACAGCGAGGTGCCGCCCAGGCCGCAGCCGATGTCCAGCAGCCGCCGCGGCGGCGCCTCGTAGGCGCCCCACGCACGGGCCGCGTGCTCGACGATCCGCTCCTGCGCGTCGCGCAGGCACTGCTGCAGCGCGCTCTGGGAGGCGGTGGTGTCAGGAGGGCCGTCGGGGTACAGACCCACGTGGAAGTGCACGCGGGGGCCCGGGCCGTACTTCTGGAGGATCTCCTGTGTCTTGCGGCTGTAGTAGATCCGTACGGGATCGTCGTCCGCGGCTAAGCCCTGGTCGCTGCCTAAGGACGATACGAGGGGTATGACGCGCATGGGGTGTCCGCCCTTTCGTGGGGTAGGGCTGCCTCCGGGACACGCTGCCGCTCCCACCGCGTCCCAGCTGGCACATCGTTGAAGCACGGATCATCGTGGCACTTCGCGGGCGTCACGTCAGCCCACTGGAGCAACACGGATCAGCGTCCGCGCGCGCACCTCTTCGATTCCCAGATCGGGCAGCCCGGAGGCATCGGCCGGATGATGCGGGAGACCTTCGGCTCCATGGCCGCAGAACGCGGCTGACGCGTGGGCGATTCCCGCCGGGTGGTATCGACGGAGCCCGCCGCGGCCACGATGCCGGAACGCCCCGGCCCCCGCCGCCGGGGTGGCGGGGGCGGGGGGGTTTGCGGCCCCGGGGGTGTGGAAACCGGGCCGCGGTTGGGGGGGGGAGCCCGGTGATCCGGCCGCGAAACCGGTTGGGTT